>JAKFCI010000370.1:0-16728 GCA_036676725.1 Chitinophagaceae bacterium | reverse complement strand
TATTCTTTGCAACGAAAATTAGAAGGTTTAGGTGCTTCTTTAAATCACCACAATATTGACGAGATCGTTGGATATTATAAACTACAATCTCCTTTAGAATTATATTACCAGATTGCTGTTAAGAATATTGATCTTAAAGAATTAAAGGAATTTAAAGTGATCGGCGACCGCCTGGAAGCGCCACGCCCGGTTAAAATAATAGAACCAAAACCTGAATACAATCCTGCACTTTCAAAAAAAGATACCGAGCTTATTATTTTCGGTGAAAGCAGCGACCGTATTGTTTATAACCTGGCTAATTGTTGCAAACCTATACCGGGCGATGATGTATTTGGATTTGTAACAACAGGAAAGGGTTTAACTATACACCGTACTAATTGCCCGAATGCATCCAAATTGCTTTCTAATTATGGGCATAGAATAGTAAAAACAAAATGGGCAAAAAATAAAGAAATATCGTTCCTTACCGGTTTAAAAATTATCGGGATGGACGATGTGGGGGTGGTCAATAAGATCACAACCATTATCAGCGGCGATCTTCGCTTAAATATTTCTGCCATTACAATCGAATCTAAAGAAGGTGTTTTTGAAGGAACGATACGACTTTTTGTTCATGATAAAGAGGAGTTGGAAGAGTTGGTAGATCGTTTAAAAAGCCTGAAAGGAATCGATTCGGTTGATCGATTCGATACTGATATAGCTTCCTGATCTTTTGGTTAATTTAAATTTTGAGAAAAAAATTTTATGTGCCATCGTTTTTTAGATGGCTATCCTCTTGAACCGTACATTTGCGTCTTATTCAAAAATGCTTTATGGTTGACGTTATTTTAGGTTTGCAATGGGGCGATGAAGGAAAGGGGAAGATTGTTGATTTTTTTGCTAAGGACTATGATGTGATAGCCCGTTTCCAGGGTGGTCCAAATGCTGGACACACACTTTATGTAGATGATAAAAAAATCGTTTTGCATCAAATTCCTTCCGGGGTTTTTCACCAAAATGCAATTAACCTGATAGGCAATGGCGTTGTGTTAGATCCTGTTACGCTTCGTAAAGAAAGTGATACTGTTGCATCTTTTGGCGTTGATTTGAAAAAAAACTTATTCATTTCTGAACGGACACATGTTATTCTTCCAACGCACCGGGCATTAGATAAAGCCGCAGAACTTTCGAAAGGAGAAGGAAAAATAGGCTCTACTTTAAAAGGAATTGGACCGGCCTACATGGATAAAACTGGCCGGAACGGGATACGTGTTGGCGACCTTTTGCATAAAAATTTTACAACTTCATATATTAAGCTGCGACTTAAGCACCAGCGGCTTTTAGACAATTATAATTTTTCAGAAGAAATTTCAAATTGGGAAGAAGAATTTTTTGATGCAGTTGAATTTTTAAAAACATTAAACATCGTTAATGGCGAATATTTTATCAACGATAAAATTAGCCAGGGCAAAAAAGTTTTAGCAGAAGGTGCCCAGGGAAGCATGCTCGATATTGATTTCGGAACTTTCCCATTTGTTACTTCATCAAATACAATTTCGGCAGGCGTTTGTAATGGATTAGGTGTAGCACCACAAAAAATTAAAGAAGTTATTGGTGTTTCAAAAGCTTATTGCACAAGGGTTGGCAGTGGACCTTTCCCTACAGAACTCCACGATGAAACAGGTGAATTATTACGTAAAACCGGTAGTGAGTTTGGTGCTACAACAGGTCGTCCTCGTCGTTGCGGCTGGATGGATGCTGTGGCTTTACAATTTGCATGTATGATCAATGGTGTTACTTCAATTGTTATGACGAAAGCAGATGTTCTGGATGCTTTTGAAGAACTTTCAATTTGCACTTCTTATAAAATTGATGGGAAGGAAGTAAACCAGGTTCCTTACCAAATGAGCAGGGCGGTTATTGAACCACAGTATAAAACCTTTAAAGGATGGAATAAACAAACTTCAGCAATTAAAAATGCCGAAGAACTTCCGGTTGAAATGCACCAGTATATAGATTTTATTAATAAAAATTTAAACGTTCCTATTGGATATATTTCCAATGGTCCTGGCCGCGACCAAATTGTAAAAACTGTTTCTTAAAGAAAGAAAAATCAAAAAGAAAAAAAGATCTTTAAATATTTGGCTAATTAAAATCTTCGACCAAATTTTACACAGCTAATTTTTTTATACATGTCACTACTATTACAAGAAGAACCATTAACAACCACAGACCTAGTAAACACTTTATTGGCACAAGCTAAAAAAGCACCTTCAAAATCTAAAGAAAATGATGACGATGATTTAGATGAAGACATTGAGGAAAAGCCAAAAAAAGGTGCATCGAAAAAAGCTACAGATGATGACGAAGATGAAGGCGAAGATTTAGAAGATGATTGGGAGAAAGGTGATGACGAAGATGCTGATCCTGATTTTGAAGAATTCGATCTGCCTAAATCAAAAAAAGGGGTAGGAAAAAAAGGTGAAGATGACGATATTAAGATAGAAGACGACGAGGAATTTAAAGACCTTTTTGATGATGGTGACAGTTTCGATGATGAGGACGACGATTTTTAATTTATTTAAATTCACTTTCCATCGGCAGTTTTTTAATTACTGATCTAGATAAAATCAAAAGGAAAATGTTGAACTGGGTACAGCAGTTCAACATTTTTTGTTTATTAGATAACCACCAATACAAGGTGGCGCCTGGCAATTTCGAATATCTTTTAGCGGCCGGCGTTTCTTCTTCTGTTGATTCCACTACCGCAAATTTCAATTCAATTGATTCTTTTTTACAAAAGCCACAATGGTTTTTTGGGCATATTTCCTACGACCTCGGTTATTCATTTTTTAAAATGAAAAATCAAAAAGAAGATAAAACCGGCTTTCCCGATTTTTATTTTTTTATACCCAAAATAGTTATTTATATAAAGGATGATCAGCTTTTTATAGAAGGCGAAAACCAGCAAGAAATTTATGAAGCGATAATGAACGAAACGGAAGTAGTTTCTAATGTGAACTATGATATCGAAATAAAACACCGTCTTAGCAAAAAGCAATATTTAGAAAAAATAGCGTCACTGCAAAAACATATTGTAAAGGGTGATTGCTACGAGATCAATTTTTGCCAGGAATTTTATGCAGATAATTGTAATATAGATCCAGCTGGCGTGTACTACGAATTAACAACATTGTCGCCCAATCCTTTTTCTGCATTTTATAGAATAAATGATAGCTATCTTATTTGTGCAAGTCCGGAAAGATTTATTGTTAAAGAAAATAACAAGCTATTTTCCCAGCCCATGAAAGGCACAGCAAAACGGGTTACAGGAAATATGGATTTGGATAACATTGAAAAAAATGAATTGTATTTAAGTGCAAAGGACAGGTCGGAAAATGTGATGGTAGTAGATATGGTGCGTAACGATCTTTCTAAAATATGCAAGGAAGGAAGTGTTAGGGTAGATGAATTATTTGGTGTGTACACTTATCCAAATGTTCACCAAATGATATCTACCGTAAGTGGAGAATTGAATGAGCAGGTATCTTTTTCGGAGATCATTAAAGCAACTTTTCCAATGGGTTCTATGACGGGTGCGCCCAAGAAAAGGGTAATGGAATTAATAGATCAATATGAAGAAGAAAACAGGGGATTGTTTTCAGGGTGTGTTGGTTATATAACGCCTGCTGGAAATTTTGATTTTAATGTGGTTATCAGGAGTATACTTTACAATGCGGCTACTAAATATTTATCCTATAAAGTGGGTTCGGGTATTACATTTTACAGCGATGCTGAAAAAGAATGGGAAGAATGTTTGTTGAAAGGTGAAAACATAAAAAAAGTGCTGACCAATTAAGCCAGCACTTTTTTATTAAGAATTGATCTTAGAAAGATTTATGAGCAGAGGCTAGGGTCAATTTAATTGACTGCTCTAATATTTGTGGTTTTACCGATTGAAAAACAAGCGCTTTATCAGCAGGTAAACGCAAGTCATAATTTCCTATCGAAGCTAATTGCTTGTCAAATCCCGGATTTAAACGGTTAAATTCTGTAATATCCATTTGGATGTTTTGGGCAATCACTAAAGAATTATATTTTCCTTTCAGGCTTATCACCTCTGTATTTGGCACTTCAACCGGAACCTGGTCTAACACCTGGTTCAAGCGTTCGCTTTTTGTCAAAGTAGTAAGTCCGCCAGTACCTTCCATAATATAATGAGTGGCAATAAACTTTTTTACATGCATTCTTGATTCGGCCGGAAGATGGTATTGCAACTTCCAAAAATTACGTGTGCCCGACCTGCGAATGGCTGAATTAACATTACCCGGTCCGCTGTTGTATGCAGCAATAACTAAAAGCCAATCGTTGTATAAGCCATATAGTTGGGTAAGATATCTTGCCGCAGCATGTGTACTTTTTCTAAAATCTGTTCTTTCATCAGTTTTTTTAGAAACCCTTAAACCCATAAGGCGTGCCGTTGCTGGCATAAATTGCCAGGGACCTACTGCACCAGCCCATGAAACTGCAGATGATTTTAGGTCTGATTCAATAACAGATAAGTATTTTAATTCTTCCGGTAAGCCATATTTTGATAATATACCATCCATCATATCGAAATAAGGCTTGCCCCAATCTTTCATTTTATTGAGCTTCTTGGTATTACTTTCCATATAGTCTTCAACAAAAGAAATAGCAAGCGGATTCAATTTTACATTAAAGCCTGTGGTAGATACTGAAGATTCAAAAAGGTCTTTAAAGCCTTCCCTTGGATTTGCACTAGCCAGGTTTTTGATCAGGGAGTCATTGAAAGAGGTATACGAACTGTTTTCGCCAACTTGTGATTTTCCTGCGAAGGAATATAAGAAAGCAATAGAGGGAAATACGGTCAACAATAAAAGTTTTTTCATTCTCGAATCTTGTTTAAGGATGATTCCAATCACACGGGTTCTTACTCGACTTTACTGTTAGTAGGGTTGCGGGGGTGAGGCAAAGTTACCTCATTTTGAAGCCCAATTATCCAAAATGGGGCCAAAAACGCCCAATGCCAATAAAAAAGCCAGCCTTCAAGAACTAAGTCCTTGAAAACCAGCTTATAAAGAAAAACCTAATAAGTTAACTTACGGTTGAGTAGAAGTTGTTGTAGTGGAAGTAGGTGTCGGAGTTGTTGAAGGGGTACGCTCTTTTTCAGAAACGCCTTCTTCAATTTCTCTCCTTACGTTGCTTTTGGCATCATTAAATTCACGTATACCCTTTCCCAGACCACGCATTAATTCAGGAATTTTTCTACCACCGAATAAAAGAAGAACCACTAAAAGGATAAGTAGTATTTCGTTCCAGCCAAGGCTCATAATTTAAATTTAAAAATGAATAATGAAGTACAAATGTACCTATAAATATACTGTAAGAAAGCAGTTTTGGATTTAGTAGCCACAAAAAAAACGGAAGATTTAACTCTTCCGCTTTTAGATATTTTGTTAAGGATATTATGCCTTAGATAATACAGCTCTCTTTTTTTCCTGGATCCTTGCGCTTTTACCACTACGCTCACGCTGGTAGTAAAGTTTAGCACGACGAACACGACCAGCTTTATTTACAATAACCGATTCTACATTTGGAGAATGTATTGGAAATAAACGCTCAACGCCAACACCATCAGATATTTTGCGAACAGTAAAAGAGGTAGTAGAACCAGTTCCCTGGATCTTGATCACGTCACCTTTAAATGACTGGATACGCTCTTTGTTACCCTCTACGATCTTATAATTAACAGTGATGTTATCACCGGCTTTGAATTTCGGTAATTCTTTTTTGCCTGCAAGCTGCTCCTGAACAAAGGCTATAGCGGAATTCATAACTAAAAATTTTGGACGGCGAAGGTAGGGAAAAATATGGAATGAATACTTAGTAAATTAGAATTTATAAAGTTTTATGATTCATAGCAGCACAAAAGATGAAAGGATTGCGACGCAACGAAGCTTAACCAGGGATGGGAAGCCGGTAAAAAAATTCCAAGCTTCTTAATCCAGACCTTTTTTTACCTCGCAACGTTTACAGCCCGCTTTTCGCGGATAACGGTAACTTTAATTTGACCCGGATAGGTCATTTCAGTCTGTATCTTTTGTGCAATTTCAAAACTCAGTTTGTCGCTATCACCATCAGAAACCTTATCTGCCTCCACGATAACTCTTAACTCTCTACCCGCCTGGATGGCATAAGCTTTCTCCACACCGGTATAAGTCAGGGCCATGTTTTCCAATTGCTTAATGCGCTGCAGGTATTGCTGCATGATCTCCCTGCGTGCACCCGGACGGGCACCGCTAATAGAGTCACACGCCTGTACAATAGGAGAAATAACGTACATCATTTCCATTTCATCGTGGTGGGCGCCAATTGCATTGACAACGGCTGGCACCTCGCCATATTTTTCGGCGAGTTTAGCACCCAACAAAGCGTGGCTTAATTCGCTTTCTTCATCGGGCACTTTGCCTATATCATGTAGCAAACCGGCACGTTTGGCCAGTTTAGGATTCAAACCTAATTCCGCAGCCATGGTAGCACAAAGGTTGGCTACTTCGCGGCTGTGCATTAACAAGTTTTGACCGTAAGATGAACGGAAACGCATTTTACCTACGATGCGAACCAATTCTTTATGAAGCCCGTGAATGCCTAATTCAATTACCGTACGTTCGCCAATTTCCATGATCTGTTCTTCCAGCTGGCGTTTGGTTTTTTCAACCACTTCTTCAATACGTGCCGGGTGAATACGACCATCAGAAACAAGACGCTGCAAGCTTAACCGGGCAATTTCCCTGCGCAGGGGGTCAAAACAAGAAAGAATAATGGCTTCCGGTGTATCATCTACAATTAAGTCAACACCTGTTGCGGCTTCAATGGCACGAATGTTTCGTCCTTCACGACCAATAATCTGACCTTTGATTTCGTCTGTTTCGAGGTTAAATACAGTAATTGCATTTTCAATTGCCTGTTCTGCAGCGGTACGTTGAATGCTTTGAATGACAATTTTCCTGGCTTCTTTATTGGCTTTTTGCTTGGCGTCGTCAATAATTTCCTGTTGCATAGCCAAGGCTTGCGAATGTGCTTCTTGCTTTAATCCTTCGATTAATTGTGTTTTGGCTTCCTCCGCTGTTAAGCCCGAAATCTTTTCAAGCCGGCGTGCATGTTCTTCCTGGTGTTTCTCCAGTTCGGATTGCTTAATGCTTACAACTTCAATTTGTTTATTAAGATTGCCTTTGATGGCGTCGTTTTCTTTTATCTGGCGCTCGAGTTGTTCTGTTTTCTGGTTTAGAGATTGTTCCTTTTGGCGAATTTTATTTTCGTTTTCAACCACCTTGCGGTTTCGTTCTAAAACTTCCCGCTCATGCTCGCTTTTTAATTGTACAAAACGTTCTTTAGCAGAAAGTTCTTTTTCTTTTCTAATTGTTTCTGCTCTTAGTTCTGCTTCTTTAATTAAGTGTTGTGCATGTAATTCTGCTTCTTCAACCTTTCTTTTCGTGTCTTTTGCAAAAATTAATTTACCTGCTATAATGCCCGCCACCAGTGTGACTATTGCAATAATGATCGTAATTATGTTGGGGTCCATTTGTTCTGTTTTTTATTATTTTTTCGGCCGGGTATATAAAATAGTTTGTCATACCGCAAAAAGTGGTAAGTAGCGAAGATACAAAACCGCAGCTATTTGTTAACCTGTTGATAGTAAATGGATAGCCGTTACTGAAAATGCTTCCATTTGTAATCAACTTGCGTATCAACCAGACCTGGAAGTTAAACTAGGTGAGTTTTTAGCAGGGGTGCCAATAATTAATTTTAAATTTTTGTGAAGGACCTTTAAAAGCGTTTTTATTTTTCTTCTTCAAGAGCGCTGTCTATAAGACGTTCCAGCGTTTGCAGGCGACTTCCCACATGATCCAAATTAACCTCGTTTGTGATGGAAGCATTTTGGGCAGTTGCAAACCAAATGAGCACCATGGCAATATAATCCTGCATGTCCTTACCGGCAAAGGCAGTTTTAAATTCAACCAATTTATCGTTAATGGTTTTAGCCGTTTTGCGTACAACTTCCTCGTCCTTAGGATCTATACGAATTCGATAGGTCCTGTCGGCGATCAGCAGGTTTAATGGAATTAATTGTTCGCTCATTGTTGCCCGATTGAATTGAAAATAAAATTATTGCCCGAGGTAAGAGATACACTTATCAATCTCTTTAATGTATTGGTTAATATTTCTTTCAAAATCTTTTTTATCCTTATCCGTCATGTCACCGGTAGCCAGTTTTAAAATTGCAATTTGTTGGTGCAATTCAGCTATTTTATTTTCAGCGTTTTCCTTTTCTATCTTTTGATTTTCCAATTCAGATTTTAAATGTTCGTTTTCTTTTTTCAAACGATGCATTTGCTTCAGCAATTGCTGAAGCTTTTCATTAATAATATTGAATTGAGTATCTACAGACATTACTTTCTTATTTCTGCGCCAGCATCTTTCTCAAGCGTAGTCATGATCTTGTTCATCCAGCCATCAATTTCTTTATCGGTTAGTGTTTTTTCTTCATCAAGAAATGTAAAGTTGATGGCTATTGATTTTTTATCTTTTCCTAATTTATCACTTTCAAAAATATCAAATAAACGAATGTCCTGCAGTTTACCCAGGCGTAATTTTATGATGTTGTTTTTTAATTCTTCGTACATCATGTTTTTTGGAACAACCATAGCCAGGTCTCTTTCTACTGATGGGTATTTTGATACTTCCTTGTACTGGATTTTTGTTTTTAAAGCTTCTTCTATTATTTCATCCCAATTTAAGTTGGCAAAGAAAACCGCTTGCTTAATATCAAATGCATTGGTTGTTTTTTGTGCTACTTTACCAACTTTACCTATTTTTTTACCATTGACGAAAACGTTCAATTTGTTTTCTAAATGTGCTCCATCTTCCGCAGTTACAAAACTTGCCTGTAACCCAATTGTTTTTAAAACGCTTTGGGTTATGCCTTTCAAATAATAAATGTCAACCGGAGCGGATTTTCCTTTCCATCCTGCCTCAGTACTTGTTCCTGTCAGGTAAATACAAAAGTGATTTTCCTCAAGGTAGTTGCCAACCACTTCTGTTTTATACGTTTTACCCCACTCGAAAAATTTGAGGTTTGTATTTTTACGGTTGTTGTTGAATTGAATGATTTCTAAAGCAGTGGGCAGCATTGCAGGACGCAAAACATCTAATTCATTGCTTAAATTATTTAAAAGATTTATAGCAGTTGCCCGTTGCTCATCTCCAAAATATTTTGAATTGGTAATTGAATTGGTAAGTATTTCATTATATCCCAACCCCACTAAAGTATTCGCTACCTTTTCTTTAAACGCATCAATTTTATAATTTTCTTCTATTGATGGCGTAATAGTGATGGCTGATGGAATTTCAATATTATCCAATCCATCAATGCGTAAAATTTCTTCAACAACATCTGCCGCTAAACTTACATCGCGTTTATGATGGGGAACGGCTAAAGTAATTGCTTCATTGCTTTCATGCAAAACAGTAAAACCAAGCCTTTCTAAAATAATTTTAACTGAAAGGGGTGAGTAATTATTGCCGCTTAGTTTTTTTAAGTATTGATATTTTAAGACAACTTCTTTTTTGGCTTCCGGATTTGGATAAATGTCAATTACATGGGATGCTATTTTACCACCACCTATTTCTTTAATCAGGTTGGCAGCTCTTTTCAAAACATTTACTGTATTTGAAATGTCAATTCCTTTTTCAAATCGTGTTGCTGCATCTGTACGCAAACCATGACGAAAAGAAGTTTTACGAATAGTGGTTGGATCGAAAAAAGCACTTTCTAAAAAAATGTTTTTCGTTTCACTCGTTACACCACTTTCAAATCCGCCAAAAACACCCGCAATACACATCCCCGTCTTTCCATTGCAGATAACAAGGTCTTCAGCACTTAATTTCCTTTCCTTTTCATCCAGCGTTTTAAAAATGGTATTGTCTGCTTCATTGCGCACAATTACTTTCTTATCCCAAATAGCATCATAGTCAAAAGCATGCAATGGTTGCCCGGTTTCGTGTTGAATAAAATTTGTGATGTCGACAATATTATTAATTGGTCTTAAACCAATACTTTTTAATCGTTGTTGTAACCAGCCTGGTGATTCTTTTACAATAACATTTGAAATGGAAACGCCGGAATACCTGGGGCAAGCAATTGTATTTTCAATGATCACTTCAATTGGTAAATCATTGTTGTCTATTGTTAAATCGCTTACAGGTATGATAGGGTTTACTTCTTTTTTGTCGTGGTGCGAAAGATATGCGCAAACATCCCTGGCAACGCCCCAATGGCTCATCGCATCCATTCTGTTTGGCGTTAAGCCAATTTCATAAATGATATCGCTATATGGATTAAAGTATTCTGCTGCAGGCGTGCCAATTGTTGCGTCTGCAGGTAATACCATGATACCAGCGTGTGATTCGCCAATTCCAATTTCATCTTCCGCACAGATCATTCCATAGCTTTCTGAACCGCGAATTTTTGCAACTTTCATTGTTAGTGGTTCTCCTTGCACCGGGAAAATGGTAGTGCCTACTGGTGCAACTACTACTTTTTGACCGGCTTCCACATTTGGTGCACCACAAACAATTTGTAATGGTTCTGTCCCGCCAATATTTACTTTGGTCAATTTTAATTTATCAGCATTAGGATGTTGTGAAGCTTCTAACACCTGTCCAATAATAAGGCCTTTTAATCCTCCTTTAACTTCTTCGTAATGTTCCATGCTTTCTACTTCCAGGCCAATTGAAGTAAGAATTATTGAAAGCCTTTCAGGTTCAATTGTAACCGGTAAATATTCACTCAGCCATTTATAAGAGATGGTCATTCTATTTCATTTTCTGATGGCGGCAAAGATAGACAGCCATACAATAGAACTGAAAAAGGATTGTTTTCTTATAATTTACTTGCTGCTTTTTTTAAATTAGAAAGGGTAACCGATTGCGAGGTTGTAGATGACATTTTGTTTGCGGAAATCCTTCTTTTTGATCTGGTTAACAACGGAAGGAGGCGTTTCCCATGGTTTACGCAGAGGAACACCAACATCCAACCTGATAACAAATAATACAATATCAAGCCTGATACCGGCGCCAGCGCCTATCGCTAATTCTTTTAAAAAGTCTTTTGTGAATTTAGATCCCGGTCGTGCAGGGTCTTCGTTTTTCAACCAAATATTTCCAATGTCTATAAAAACGGCTCCGTACAAAGGCCCGCTGATATGCGGCCGGAATTCTGTATTGAACTCGAATTTTATATCGCCTGTCTGGTCGGCAAAAAAGGTAGTGCTGTCATCCTCGTGAAAAGTACCTGGTCCAATAGATCGACTTCTGAATGCACGAATACTATTATTACCACCAACGAAAAATTGCTTGATGTAAGGCAGTTCCCTGGAGTTGCCATAAGGATGTCCGTACCCAAAAATTACCCTGTTTGCCCATGCTGATTTCAAACCTATTTTTCTATAATAACGAACGTCTGCTTCCATTTTTAAATACTGGGCAAACTTTGTATCAAAAATTCTCTTACCATCTGCAGCACCGGCTTTTTCTTTTACTATTAATCCTGCAAAATTTCCAGATACATCTGCAAGCCCATTAAAATAGAAAGAATTGATTTTATGCAGCCCGGTTACCAGGTCGTTATAATTATAATTGTAACTGGATCCAATTATGAATTGTGAATCAATGATCCGTTCGAGGTAAGGATATTTGAATGTGCTATCTCTATATTCCTTGGTTACATTTATCGGCTGCACGTAATTGATGCTGATAGGATGGAATTCGTGTTGTTTTTGAAGGCTTTCCTTCCACAAATATCCTATACCTGCCCTGAAGGAATTGAGCGTATATAATAGGCGCCTGTTTAAAACGTCGTAACCTAATTGAAGACTTGTACGGGGTACAAAAGCACTCCGCTTATTTAAATTTAAAAGTCCAAAGGTTACGAATCTTGGAATTATAAAATTCATTTCAGCACCCATCCTGTAAATGGGATACTTTTTTTTATTGCCATCCTTATCTACTGCTGTTTGTGAGAATTGAACCTCAGTACCTACGTAGGCACTTATATTTAAATGTTCACCTGCCCTGAAAGTATTCCTGTTCTTCCAGGTGAATTGTACTTGTGTTCCTTTCGCATTATTATCTTTTTGTGTGGCATTGATTTCTGCACGCAAAGAATGTTTGGCTAAAGGTGTGAGATAATAATAAGAATTCAGTTTTGCGCTGTCTAATTGCGGCTCAAAGCGATTCTTAACAAACTTAAATTCATCTAAATTGATTAAACGGCTTAGCGTTAAATTATGATCGGTGCGATTATAAAGTTCACCTGAATCAAACACCATAATTGGCGGAAAAAATTTTGGTTTAAACCTTTTGGCACGGTCAATAATGGAATATCCATCATAAACAATTGCCGTAGATTTTGCAGTGTCAATGCGTGCGGCGTTTAAATTGTAATTGCTGTAAATGAAAACATCATCAATTATGTATGCACGTTTTGCATTATCAGGTGTTTCTTTTTTTATGGTCACCACCATATCAACCAGGTTTTCTCCGGGTGTGCTGTCAACTCTTACAATTAAAAATTCCGGGTTGAAGTAATAAAATCCTTTTTCTTTTAAGTCTGCATCTATCCTGATTCTTTCGCCTTTTATAATATCAAGGTTATAAGGTTCGCCTTTTTTCAATAGCGATTTGGATAAACTTTGATTAATTGCTC
Organism: Chitinophagaceae bacterium; assembly: GCA_036676725.1. GTDB lineage: Bacteria > Bacteroidota > Bacteroidia > Chitinophagales > Chitinophagaceae > Flavisolibacter. The sequence continues at coordinate 3,962 of JAKFCI010000370.1, read as the reverse complement.
TGGCCAATTGTGTGTCAGAACTATCAAACAAAACGGTATTGATTTTATATTGGCTTCCAGTTTCTGCAATATATTTTGCACTTCCTTTTTTGCCTTTTACGGTAGTATCGCCGCTTACTTTTGCATTAAAAAAACCTTTGTTCTCCAAAAGATTTCTTAATAATTTGATATTGTTCTCAACATCCACACTGCTTAGTAAAACAGGTGGTTCGCCACTCTTGTCGCGAAATCTTCCAAAGAATGAATTGGGTTTGCTTTTATAAAAGAAATTATAAAGATTTAATTTAAAAGGAATACCCAAAAAACGTGTATTTGGTTTGGGCCTTGTTAAACCGTGTAAGTCGCTTCGTAATACTTTTCTTTCTCTTGTTGTCAGGTCATCACTCTTAACTTCGACCGAGGCCCCTGTATATAATTTCTCGTTTGCAGGTAAATTTTTAGTTGTGCTGCAAGCATTTAATAATATAATACTGAAAATTAAAAGGATATGTTGCCTTAAAATACTCATTGCTGCTCTGTAGTTTGTTTAGTTGCTTCCTGTGCTTTTTCTAATTCCCTGTTTGCTCTTTTCACTCTTCTTTTTTCAATTCTTTTTGTTCGGCCAGGTAATATTTGCCTAAACTTATTGTAGTCAACTGACATAATAAAACCAAGTCCAGTTTCAATGACATAACCGTCTAATAAACCTTCGTATTCATTCTTTCTATAAAAGCGCAGCATGTACCTGCCGTCTTTACTTAGCTGGTAATTTACCGCAACGTTTCCTGCTATATTATTCGAGCTTTGATTAGATTGTTTGGGACCTTCTAATTCAAAATTACTACCAACGGTTACGGTTAACCGCTCATTCAATAAGCGTTTACTTAATCCTACATTAAGGTCAGTGCGGCTTCTGCGTTCACCGGTTGTATAGTCGTCGCTCGATGCAACATCAAAGTTTAGATCAACGCCTGCAATTAAACCACCGGCTAGTTGGTTCAATTGTTCTGTAAGTAATTTACTTACGCTTGTACGGGCAAAACTTCCGGCACTAAAACCTGCACCACTTGATTGAAATGGATTTTCACCAACAAAACGGTTTAATAATAGAATAGAGAATACCTGTTTATTCAGTTCTGAAGGTTCCTGCCGTAATTGCGCCAGGCGGGTTCTTACTGTTCCCAAAATGTCGCCTGATACATTGTAGTTCTGCTCGGTAGGTAATACAATATCAAAAGTTAATTGCGGTTTCATTAATTCGCCATCAAGATTCAATAAAATTTCAAATGGCAATTTTTGTAAATAAAAATTTCGTTGCGATTGTTCTGTTATTTGGTCATCTACCAAATCCAAAGGAGCGGTGTTGGCTATGTATTTGGCAGTAACATCTAGTTCAGCATTTGTCGGTTCTCCTAACCAGGTAATTTTACTGCCTTTGTCAATATCAAATCTTCGGCGTAAAAAGTTAAATGAAAATTGATAAGCGCCTTCATCAATTTCGTAAGTACCGGTTAAAGTAATTTTCCCGCTTGGATCAATACCGGTAGTTAATTGGCCTTGTCCTTTCAAACTTAACAAGTCTCCATTGGCCACATCAATAATTACATTAAAGCTGGCTTCTTTTAATATTTCGATATTGGTATTGATATCAAAACCAACAATGTTAGAAATGTTTAATGAATCATAAGCTAAAAACAGCGAATCATTTGCCGGGGAATTGAAATCTACAAATTCAACTACACCTTCCCGTTCAACCACGCCAGGTTCAACTTGTGGTACTACAATGGTAAAGTCTGTTCCTTTATTCACGGTAACCGAACCATCTATAACCGGTGTTTTTTCTGTTCCTGCTACATGTAGGTTTGTATTTAAATTTAATTGACCGAAGAATATTTTGTTATCCAGTTTGGTTGTGTTTAGCGCCCTGAAATTCCTGGAGATTACATCAAGATCAAATTCATAATTGATGAAATTATTTGTCATTACATTTCCATCGATGGTTAGAGCATTTTTTGCTGAATCTCTAATAGAAAACTGGTCAAAGAGAAAACCATTTTCAGTAACTACTAATTGTTCATCGTTTATAGTCAATGGTCCACCCAATATTTTTGTGCTGACCGTGGCACTGTCAAAATTTAATTTACCCATGATATCCGGGTCAGCCGCGGTGCCTTTAATACTGATATTACCATCAATGGCGCCGGAAGCAGATTTTACAAAAGTTGCCATCGCACCTTCTAAAGTACTTAGCTCTATTTTTCGTACAGCAAGATCAAGATTGAGTGCAACATCTTTTCCTTGTGGTGAAAAATAACCTGTTAAAGCAACATCATTTCCTCTTCCTGTAATTGTAACATTGGTATTATACCTGTTAGCCGTGGTATTGGCTACCTGTAAGTTGATATTGCCAATGGTATCTTGTTTCAGACTTAGATCATTAATGGTAAGATTGCTGGTAAATAAAGGTTGTTTTAAAATATCAGTGAGTGTCACCGTTCCATTCATTGTACCATCTACTAAAATAGAATCTGATTGAAGAAAAGCGGTTATCGTACCTAATTTAAAATTGTTGAATGCAACATTTAGCGGGGATCCTGCACCAGCCAGGCTATTTAAACTTAATTGCTGTGTGCCTTTGGAAAGCGAAAAATCGCTGGCTAAAATATTTGTTGGAGAAAAGGTAAGTTGATTGTTAGTCGCTATTGTCCATTTTTCATAGTTTAATAATAAACTGTCGCTATTTAAATGCAACGCATAAGTACCCTTCCTTGGTTGAGAAAGTACACCGCTTAAAAAGTATTTTTCCTTAGCGGCAATATCATCTACCCCTAAATTAAAATTGATGACATTTTTAAGTGCTGTTGCATCTATGCTTGTATTGTAAACGTCAAAAGTTCCGCTTACGATATGGGCAACATTACCAGTTATTTGTAAACCATTTGCAGTTGTTATTGCCTGCAGGTCCAGCCCACTAATTTCATTCGTCCCAAAAACAAATGCAGGAGCGTTTGCAGAAGCCTGCATTCCTTCGTTTGTAGCTAATCTTCCTTGTGCATGTATGGGCTCAGTAATTTTAAGCCCCGGCATAAATGCAGAAAGAAGAGGTGAGTTGCCAATATCAATATTAAATGTAAAATCATAGGGTTTTACTTTGGCAATGGTTGAAGAAGGTGCAATGGCAAAATAGGGTTGAATATTACTTTGAATAATGCTGCCCAGGTCTGCCAAACGATAGGTACCACTAATGTCAGCATTTGCAATTTCGCTTCGTAAAGAAATAAATTGTGCAGCTGTATCATTTCTTCCTGCTATAATTTGTAAAGTATCTACCGGTAATCGGTTGACGCCGGAAACAAGTAATGCGTCCGTTACAAATATCCTAGCATCAAGATAATCGGGATTAGCGTTTGTTACATCTGCATCAATATTGCCTCTAAAAACAAAAGATTCTGTTGTAAAATGTAGTGGTAACGTTTTAATACTGTCAACAAAAGCATTTACTTTAAAAGTAGAGGTCTTTATATTACCACTGGCCTTTGCTGTCAGGTAAATATTCGGATCACGTATATCTGTATTTACAATAAAATCATCTTGTTTTAATGAGCCGTTTAAATTGATATTCCGGTAGGTATAATTGTTATAACCAACTGAGTAAACAGTTCCTTTAAATGTGGTATTTATGGTTTCGGGGTTAAAGCCAGTACCATTCATAGTAAGGTTTGCCGAAAGTGTTCCAACAGGAAATTGATTTCTTAATATCGTACCTAATTGTAAAGATGTTGCTTTAACCGTTGCATTATATTTTGCCCTTTCAGGTGTAGCCAGATTGCTGAATCTTCCATTTACATTTACATTTCCCGACGAACTTGCAACATTTAAATTGGTCGAAAGGGCACTCAGATTTCCTGATATGGTTCCATTTGCTGCAAATGTTTCGGGTAAATTAATTTGTGCAGTAGATAATCTTGAACCTGTAAATAAGG
>JAKFCI010000369.1:0-2928 GCA_036676725.1 Chitinophagaceae bacterium | reverse complement strand
TATGAATAAGCATTGGAACTGCAGCAGTTGATTATGCAATTGCTGCAGTTTTTTTATGATCGTCCAGCCATTTTTTTTGTTCGGCAAGTCTGGCAGGTGCTGCAATATCATCGGAATGCATGATGCAAGTATATAGTGCTAATGCATGTTGCAAGCCAAAATTGGATGCTTCCACTACACCCATATTTTGTTCAAGTTTGTAATAAACAATCCTGGGGTCTGAATAGGAATAAATTATTTTTTCACTATTATCTGTTGAACAATCATTTACCAGAATCAATTCAAATTGCGCATAGGTCTGATTGAGGATACTGTCTATTGCCTTTTTTAAAAACTTTTCAGAATTGTATACTGGCATCACTACACTTATGTGCGGATCATCAATCATTTGAAAAGCCAGGTTGTTTCATTACGTTTAAAATATTTTATTTCACAAATTCAGCCATTATTCAGATGTTTTTTTTGCATTGGATGGTTTTGTTTGTTTTGATTGTTTTCTCAACTCAAAGAAAATTCCAAATGCTAAAAGGAGCATCATAACTATAGAAAATATGGTTGTTAGTGTACGTCCTGTTATGTAACCTTGGGGTTGAAATTTGAATATGATTTCGTGATTACCTGCAGGAATTTGTAAACCTCTTAAAACATAATTTGTTTTAATGATAGGCGTTTCTTTTCCATCTATGAAAGCTTTCCATCCAGCATCGTAATAAATTTCACTAAATACCCCAAATCCACCAACATCACTTGATGATTTATAGGTAATGATATCATTATCATTTTTTACCAATTGGATAATGCCATCTCCGGCAACAGGATCTTGCAATAAATTTTTAAATTTATTTTGAACAAACGCAGTGTCCTTTGGATTAAAGGAATCCAGTGCTTTCATTTCTTCTTTTGCATCTGCAACAAATACAACGTTTTTCACAAACCAGGCCGCACCTAAAGCGCCTTCGTTCTTTTGATAATTTTGGGTAATACCATTTGCATCTTTCTGAATTAGGTATTTAGTATTGAGCATGTTGATAACAGGCATATTCAATTGCTGTTTGCTTAACTGGTTTTCTATAAGATCCTGGTAGATGCGCAATTTTACTGCATGGTAACCACCTAATGAATTATAAGTGTAGGAAGTTATCGCTTCTGCAAAAGCATTGCCTGAAACATTGAAAACCCTGAAGTGAGATTTATCCGCTAATATGGTATGATCAGCTTGCGATAATTGAAAGGTGCTTTCATTATCACTTGCCTCCATGTAACTTTCACTGTTCAAATATTTTGTATCTATTGAGAGGAGATCTATCAGGCTAAGCAACGCAAATAAAATAAATGCCAGCACGGGTTTAATACTGTTCTTTATTAACAAATAGATTAGTCCAATTGCAACAGCAATGTATCCAAGAGATCTTAAAATATCGCCAAGCATTAATGATTTTCGGTCTTCCTTTAAACCATCGTAAAATGTATCAATGTATTGTGAAAGTTGAGGTTGGTTGGATTCTGCTACTTGTTTTAAAACAGTTTTATCGCTAACACTTAAAAAGTCGAAAGACAAATAAAGCGCAAATAATATGATGAATACAACTCCCGTCGCAATAAGCCCTTTTTTCAAAATTGGCCATAATGCTTTTTTATCATCGTAGTTGGCAATTTTATGTAAAGTCATAGCGGCCATAAATGGTAGAAGTAATTGTGGAATTACTAAAATCATGGAAGGTGCCCTGAATTTATTGTACATTGGCAGGTAGTGGTACAAAATAGTATTAAAGTCTGCAAAATAATCGCCCCACGACATTAGAAACGATAAAATAATTGCAGTCAGCATCCACCACTTATGTTTTCCATCTAAAACAAACATGCCTAAAATTGCCAGTAAACAAATTACTGCTCCTACATAGGGAGGTCCGGATGTAGGGCCCGATTTAGAAATGCCACCCCAATAGTAACTTAATGGTAATTGTTGTTGCAGTTCTTGCGGTAATGACATTGCTGCTTCAATGGCTTTTGATTTTTCCTGCTCTATTTCAGCTGAACCACTGCTGCCTCCAAACATGCGTGGCACCATCAATACAAATGGTTCTGATAAGCCAATACTATAGCTAAAGGCATAATCTTTTGAAAGGCCATTATCGGCATCGCCCTTAGCCGCTTGTGTTAATTCCGAATAGCCGCCTCTGATGGTTTCTTTTTGGTACTCATACGTTGATAAAATGGTTACAGCATTTGATAAAACACCGACTAAGCCGGCAATAAAAGTTAAACCCAGGGCTTTTATTAAATGGCTATAATCTTTTGCTTTTATCCAGTGTACAATAAAAAAAATAGTCATAATGCCCAAAGCAATAAAAAAATAATATGCTATTTGTGGGTGGTTCATTGCAATCATCACCGACGTGAATAATGCTGCTAAACCTGCACCTAACCAATACCTTCTATCGAATATTAAAAGTATACTTCCCAATAAAGCAGGCATGTAAGCAATAGCCCACATTTTGGTATCGTGACCGGCCACTATAATTACAGGATTGTAGGTAGCATATGCAAAAGATAATGCTCCGAAAATGCCAACGTAGGGGTTAAGCCTCACAACATTGCATAAAAAATAAAAGCAGATGCACGCCAGGAAGAAGAATTGAATTGGTTTGGGTAAATGTAAAGTGAGTAGACCATGTATAAACCAGGGAATATGATTATTTGCAGGGTATCCAATTTGAAAAGCGGGCATTCCACTAAACATTCCATTCGTCCAAAGAGGATATTCACCATGAACCTCTTTGTAATTTATAGAATTTTGCATAGCTCCCTTCCATTGCGTAACATCGTGCTGGCTAACAACCTTGCCTTCTAAAGCAGGCTTGCAGTAAATAACAGCAACAAGTAAAAAAACAACAACAGCAATTAAATGGGGCAGGAGCTTTTGAAACG
>JAKFCI010000368.1:0-2936 GCA_036676725.1 Chitinophagaceae bacterium | reverse complement strand
GTGCGTCTATGGATATCAAATTAAAAGTTGACATTGGCACCAAAGTAAGAAAAGGGAAAAATGTTATTGGGTATATAGATAACGGCGCTGCGGCAACCGTTGTATTGGGTGCCCATTTTGATCATTTGGGTTGGGGTGAAGGTGGCAATTCGTTGATGCGCAGCGGACCAAAACAAATACATAATGGTGCAGACGATAATGCCAGCGGAACAGCGGCACTAATTGAGTTGGCACGGCATTTAAAAGTGTCCAAAAATAAAAAAAGCAATTACTTGTTTATTGCATTTTCTGGTGAAGAATTGGGGCTTTACGGATCGAAATATTTTGTAGAAAATCCTACTATCGATCTTTCGAAAGTTAGTTATATGGTGAACATGGATATGTTGGGTCGATTAAACAATTCTTCTAAAACCCTTACTGTTGGCGGCTACGGCACTTCACCTTCGTGGGGCAATGTTTACAACTTAAAAGGAAAAAATAGCTTGTATACCGGCAACCTAACTTTTAAATATGATTCAAGCGGAACCGGCCCGAGTGATCATACTTCTTTTTACAGGAAAAATATTCCGGTGCTTTTTTATTTTACCGGTTTACATAGTGACTACCATAAACCAACAGACGATTTTGACAAGATCAATTACGAAGGGCAACTTTTTATTGTAAAACATATATTAAGTTTAGTGGAAACAACTACAAAATCTGATGAAAAAATTGCATTTACCAAAACCAGGGAAATGCAAACATCTACTTCTTCAAGATTTAGTGTGAGCATGGGAATTATGCCGGATTATACATTTAATGGTGGTGGTGTGCGGGTTGATGGAATAAGTGAAAATCGTCCAGCTGAAAAAGCAGGAATAAAGACAGGAGACATCATTACTTCTATTGGCGAATACAAAGTATCCTCGTTAGAAAGTTATATGCAGGCATTGAGCAAATTTAAAAAAGGCGATAAAACAATGGCAAATCTTAAGCGTGGAAATGAAACGCTTTCCGTTGAAATAGAGTTTTAACTTCATTCAATTTTGTAATACGCTTATGAAACTTGCACTGGACCCTAAAGATTTGACTGATGGTTTTTTTGAAGAAACCAGGCTGTTGGGTATTATGGCCCCGGTAAAAGATTACCAGTTTTGTTGGTATTTAAATAATTTAATGGGCGTGGATTTCAGGATCAATAATGAAATAGAAATTCAGTTAACAAAAAAAAATCGTCATTATTTTTTTGCTGTTTATGAATTTGCCGAAGCACAAACCTCGCTAGTGCATTACCTGTATAACAACCAGTTTGATGGAGAATATCTTTTGCCTGAATTTAAGCATCTTGATTTTTTATGGTTATTAAAAGGTGATGTAGTTGCTGAAGAAACCATACAACACATGATTGAATCTATAAGAAACATTAAAAGTGTTCAATTGGTTTTGGAGCTAACAAATGAGAAGATTCGTAATAAAGAACATTTGGTTTTTTAATTTCTTCAATATTGCTTTATGGCAGTAACCGTAAATGCAATTGGTAACTTGCATTTATTTTAAAATTTTTTTTATGTGGAAAGAAGAAAACAATGCATTGTACCGCAAATACACTTTTAAAGATTTTAGCGAAGCGTTTGCTTTTATGACAAGGGTTGCAATGATCGCAGAAAAAATTAACCATCATCCCAAGTGGACCAATACCTGGAATACAGTTGAACTGTGGCTATCAACACATGATGCAGGAAATACAGTAACAGAAAAAGACAGGAAATTGGCTGCAAAAATCGATGAATTAATATGAGCCAGGTTGCAGAAAAAATCTTAATGGTTCGTCCTGCAGCATTTGCATTTAATAATGAGACATCTGAAAATAATTTTTTTCAAAATACAGTTTCGCTTTCTACCGCACAAATACAGGCTAAGGCATTAGGGGAGTTTGATGAAATGGTTGCCGGATTAAGAAAAGAGGACATTGATGTTCTGGTAATTGAAGACACACCTGTACCACAAAAACCAGATGCTATTTTTCCAAACAACTGGTTCAACACTACTGCTGAAGGCGTACTGAATATTTTCCCGATGTACGCAAAAAATCGCCGCGAAGAAAAGCGTGATGATATTTTGAAATGGATGGCAAACAATTATGTTATTAACCAGGTTTTTGACTGGACAGAATATGAAGCGGAAGCAAAATATTTAGAAGGTACGGGTAGCCTGGTGATCGATCATAAAAATAAATTTGTTTATGCTTGTACTTCACCACGCACCCATGCAGGTGTTGTGGAAAAATTCGCCGCAGCAAATGGGTATAAGGCAATCACATTTACTGCAGTTGATAATGCAGGACGAGCCATTTACCATACTAATGTAATGATGTCAATTGGCGAAGGCTTTGCGATGTTATGCCCAAAGGCCATAAGTGATGATACAGAACGCATTGCAGTGGCGCAATTATTAGAAACAACAGGTCACGAAAATATTTACCTCGACCAGGACCAACTTGAACATTTTACCGGCAACATTTTACAATTAAAAAATAAAAACGGAACGTCATTTATTATTTTGAGCCAGACTGCCTTTAATGCTTTAACGCACGATCAAAAAGAACGGCTGCAGCAATATGGTAAACTGTTACCTTTTAATGTGGATACTATTGAAAAAGTGAGCGGCGGCAGTGTACGTTGTATGATGGCGGAAATATTTCTTTCTACTAAATAGAAACGAGAATTGTTTTTTCTCCTTTTTCAATACATATTCCTATAGGTTCAATATGTTTGCGCAGACCATTTTTTAAAAAAATACTTTTCATTTCATCAACGGAGCCGGGATCAACGGCTATTAATAAACCTCCATTGGTTTGCGGGTCGGGCAATAAATTAAAGGCCTCCATTATATTTACACCTTTTGCAAATTGCACTTTTTTGCTATAGCTGTTCCAGTTTCTAAAGGTAGCATCAGGA
>JAKFCI010000367.1:0-11404 GCA_036676725.1 Chitinophagaceae bacterium | reverse complement strand
TTTTTATTTTATAATACATTCTGTTATGACGTGTAATCAATAACCTCGTATATCTTTCATTTGGGCGAAGGTGCTCCAACAAAAGGTTGTTTGGTAAGAAGTTCAATCCGGCGGTCTATTTCCATGAGAAATTCAGCAGCTACTCTATGCGACCACTCTTTTTCGAGATAAGAAAGGACTTTCTGAACGTTGTGGTGAAGCGTTTCTTGACGATTATTTGGTACGCCATTGATCCGTTGTCTTTTTAAATTCATCCGGCGAATGCGTATCTTTCATTTCATCTTCTTCCGATAGAGCTTTTAAATCTTTCAACTGTTCCTCGCTTAAACCACCAGTACTGTCGGCATCTTTTACTTTGCCGTAAAACACAAGATCTTCTTTCAATAAAGAAAGTATTCCTCATCGTTTGTATTTTCAATGCAGGATAACAATTCCTTCTTTAAATCGATGGCAGACATGGTCAAATTAACCGAAAGATTGTTTCTCTTTATTTAGCCCGGAATTGACCACCTGCCGCATTCAACCCTTTAATTTGTCGGGTTTGCACCCCGCCGGGAAGTTTCACCAGGGGTATATTTGTTTTATCAAACTCTATTAACCAAATAAATAAATAGTATGCAAAAGATCACTCCATTCTTATGGTTCGATAACAATGCGGAAGCAGCAATTGAATTTTATACATCGGTTTTTAAAGATGCAAAAGTTGGCAAAGTTGCCCGATATACCGATGCCGGCCCTGGGCCGAAAGGAAGTGTAATGACGGCAACAATTACGCTTTTTGGACAAGAGTTTATTTTAATAAATGGCGGACCCCAATTTAAATTCACAGAGGCCATTTCGTTTGTGGTTAACTGTGAAACGCAGCAAGAGATTGATGAATATTGGGAAAAACTTTCAGAAGGTGGAGAAAAAAGCAGGTGCGGATGGCTTAAAGATAAATTTGGTTTATCGTGGCAAATTGTGCCAACAATTTTAGGCAAACTTATGCAAGACCAGGACCAGGAAAGAGTAAAAAGAGTAATGCAGGCAATGCTGAAAATGGATAAACTTGATATAGCGGCTTTACAAAATTCTTAAGCCTTCGAAGGTTATTATTCAAAAAAAATGGGTAAAATATTTTTACCTGATTAAAGCAACAGTACCTTTTTTTACAACAGGGTTACCAAGGTAATTAATGCCTTCAGCTATGTAAACAAAAACGCCGGTAGCCTGGCTCTTCCCGTTTATTGTTCCATCCCAACCTTTTCCTGGCTGGGTAGTACTAAATACCAATTGTCCCCAACGGTTAAATACTTTAAAACTTTTCAGGTTCTTCATACCCACCAGTATCGGTTTCAACACATCATTTCTACCATCACGGTTGGGCGTAAAGCCAGTGGGCACTAAAATATCGGCACCGGTTTTAAACACTTTTACAGTTACCGCATCCTCTGCAAAACATCCATTTTCTTCAACCCGAACCGTATAAACTATGGAATCATAAGCAGCGCTTAAAATAGAAACCGGGTTGTTTATATTGCTATTATTCAATCCTGTTGCAGGTGTCCATGAATAACCGTTTCCGCCACTCGCATTTAACTGTAAGGGCTGGTCAATAACTATCAAGGTATCGTTACCGGCAAACGCCATAATGCGGGGCTTTACTGTTACTAATACCTCATCATGAGAAGGTTTAGGACAACCCAATGTATCGTAAACGGTAAGTGTATATAAAGTTGTTGTTAATGGTTGAACAATTGGTGAAGTTGAATTGTTGTTTTGCATCGCGGTCAATGGTGACCACTCAAATGAGGAAGCTAGAATATTTGCATGAAGTTGCGCCGTAGTTGCATAACATATGGCAGTGTCCGCCCCCAATTGAACAAATGGATAGGGAACCACTTTTACTGTAATGTTATCTTCATCCTGGCATTTACCTAAATTGGCAATGACACGGTAAGTAGTGGTTGTGACAGGGGCAGCCATAGGTTCTTTTAAATTGCTGTTATCCAATCCTGTTGCAGGAACCCAGGTATATTGTAATGCTTCACTTTTAGGCCGCAATAATAGGCTATCAGTACGACAGATAATCGTATCTAACGGTAACGACACGGTGATAAAGTCTAATACATTAACCTGGACAGAATCTTTATCAATACAACCATTATTATTAACGGTTAATACATAGATAGCCGTATCCTTTGGAAAAACTTTTGGACTGTTTGTGTTGGAATTAATAATGCTTGAATTGTTGGTCCATGAAAAAATGCCTGTAGCACTGGATTTTAATTGAAGTGTATCGATACTGCAAATAAGTGTATCGGTAAACGGAAGTATAATATTTGGATTACCGGCTGCAAGCACAGTTTTTGAAACAGAATCTACACAGCCTTTTGTACTCTTAACAATGAGTGTAACTTTTTGATTACCTGCAATTGTAAATAGATTGGCCGGGTTTTGAATTGCAGCATTATTTGTTTCATTAAATTTCCATTCCCAGCCAGAAACAGACCCATATTTTGCCTTTGTTCCATCTGTAAATTGAAAAGGTGTTTCTACACAAGCACCTGTAAAAGTAAAATCAGGATCAAACCCGGGAAATACCGAAACAGGCGCTGTTGTTGAATCTTCGCATCCCGTAGTAGAAATAACTTTCAATTTTAAAGTATACTTACCTGTATCCGGGTAGGAAAAATTTGGTGTAGGTGAAGTCGATATATCTGTAGTGGAACTGGTTACACCAAAATCCCAAAGAAAGCTGCTGATGTTTGCAGCGGCCATTTCGTTTTTAAAAGAAAAAGAAAAATCATCGCAATTAACGTAAGCCGGTTTTAATGTTGCTGAAGAAAGATTACAATTTGCAATGTTTACCTGGAACTCCTTTTTAGTAGCGCCAATAAAAACGCCCTTCCGATATTCTGAAACTGCAACAGCAATAATATATGAACCTAAAGTTGCCGGTGCCGTACCCGATATGATCCCAGTCTTGTGATCGATTGTCACCCCACTTCCCATTGGGTTTGTTGCCGTATAATTATTCCAGTATGATATGTTGTTATAAGGTGGCGCAGCCGGCGGGTTTGGTTGTCGAATACCTCCCGAACCACCCGACAGCCCCGGCGTAAACGCATACGACAACGAATCGCCGTTTTTATCTGTTGCACTAAAATCCAAAGAAAAATACTGGTTGAAACAAATAACAGCTGTGTCCTTTTGTGCAAATTCAGGACTGCTGTTGTTTCGATAAACAACATTGTTGATAATACCCGGGATTTTATTGGTATTTGTTATTCCTGTTCCACCTGAGTTTTGAATGTTGATGATGCCATTGATGCGGCAACATTCCTGTTCGGAAATAATGTAGCCCGCTGTATTGTGTGGCAATTCTATTTCTGAAATGTAACTGACTACTACATAACAGACTTCAGGTGGCATGGAAATACAAGTGAACGTGCTTCTTTCAATTTTAACCCGGTTTGTTTCGTTGATGGTTATGGTTTTTATTAGCGCATTATTGGTGGCATCAAACAAGCCTACAAAAACGCTGGCTTCTATAAATTGGGTTCCATGACAATCTATATAGTGTTTAACAGTTATCCTGTATTTTTCGGTATTAGGTGCTGCGCCATTTCCAATGTACTCGTAGGTTAATGTTCCTCCAACGCCATGAAGCGCAAAAGCTGTAGTTGACAATAGAAAAAAAGAACACAAAAAGAGAATCGTTCTCATAAGTAGCAGTAGTTAGAAAGTTGCAATTAAGCAACGGACTAAAATTAAAATATTTTCTGATAAGAAAAAATGCGCCCCAATATTGAATGAAGAGATATCGTCAACCTTTCAGGAATTATTTTAGTGTGCCTGTTTGTTATTGGGAGAAATTTCAGGAAGAGTTTTGATAAAAAAGTAAAGAAAGATATAAAAAGAAAACTTCATAGAACTTGGCTCAATTCTATAAATTTGAAAGAAAATGTTATGCAATCAACTGCTATAACACCGAAAGATTACATTGATTCTTTGCCGGAGGATAAAAAGCCGGCAATGATTGATTTAAGAAAAGTGATCTTAAAAAACTTACCAAAAGGTTTTGAAGAAATAATGAGTTATGGCATGATTAGCTATGTTGTTCCGCATAGCATTTATGCTGCCGGTTACCACTGTACGCCGGCGCAACCATTGCCTTTTATGAGTATTGCTGCGCATAAAAATTTTATTGCCATTTATCACATGGGCATTTATGCGCAAAAAGACCTGCTGGATTGGTTTACAAAAGAATTTGCCTTGCAAAGCAAAACCAAATTAGACATGGGAAAAAGCTGCATTCGTTTTAAGAAGCCAGACCAGATGCCCTTAAATTTAATTGGTGAACTGGCCTCAAAATTAACGCCGCATGAATGGATAGAAATTTATGAAAGCAATTTTAAAAGGTAATTCCAATTACTAAAAGTATGATTGCTAAAGTGTTCAATAGAATTACAGAACGTATAAGTGTGCGACGCAAGAAAAGATGATGATTAATTTAAAGCCGGCATCATCATACTAACATTCGCTTAGGCTCAACGGAATGTTTATAGCAAGCCCGCCTTCTGCAGTTTCTTTGTATTTACTATTCATATCCTGCGCCGTTTCCCACATGGTTTCTACAACAACATCAAGCGACACTTTTGCAAAATCGGGACTGCCTTGCATGGCAAGTTGCGAAGCGGTAATTGCTTTAATGGCACCCATTGTATTTCGTTCGATGCATGGAACCTGCACCAGGCCCGCAATTGGGTCGCAGGTCATACCCAAATGATGTTCCATGGCAATTTCTGCAGCCATCAATGCCTGGCGTTGCGTGCCACCCAAGGCTTCGGTTAATGCAGCCGCAGCCATTGAAGAAGAAACACCGATCTCGGCCTGGCAACCACCCATGGCAGCGGAAATAGTTGCGCCTTTTTTAAATATACTTCCCACCTCAGAGGCAGTCAACATAAATTGTACAACTTTTTCTTCGGTCACATCGGGATGAAATACAAGGTAATAATGCAACACCGCAGGAATGACACCGGCGGCTCCATTTGTTGGTGCAGTTACAACCCGGCCAAATGCGGCATTTTCTTCATTTACGGCAAGCGCAAAACAACTTACCCAATCTAAAATATATTGGAAGGACTGACCGCCGGAACGAATTGCGTCTATCCATTCCTGGTGGTTTGTATAAGGTTTGTCTTTGAGTAATCGTTTATTGAGTGCTGCTGCCCTGCGTTTTACATTTAATCCACCTGGCAAAGTTCCTTCGGTATGGCATCCGCGAAAAGTACATTCTTTCATCACACGCCAGATATTTAAAACACCTTCACGTGTTTCATTTTCCGGTCGCCAATTGTTTTCATTTTCCATTACCACTTCGTTGATGCTTAAACCGGTTTTTCGGCACCAATGCAATAGGTCTTCAGCGGTATTAATTGGAAAAGGCAAGGCTTCATTTTTTTTATCGGCCACCTCTCCTTCTTTTATAACAAAGCCTCCACCAATGGAATAATAAGTTTCCGCTATTGATTCGCCATTGTTTAGTGTTACTAAAAAACTAAGTGCATTTGGATGAAAGGGAAGTGATTCCGTTACGAGGAATTCTATATGTTCTTGTGGATTGAATGTGACCGGGTGAACACCGCCAAGCATTATATTCTTGCTTAAAGCAATGGCATTAATTTTTGGCGTAACGTTTTCTACATCAAAAGTTACCGGGTCATCGCCACACAAACCTAGTTGCACAGCGATATCCGTTCCATGTCCCTTACCGGTTTTTGCCAGGGAACCATAAAGTAAAACTTTTACTTCAGTTACTTTTTCAAGTAAAGATTTATCTTTTAATGTTTGTAAAAAACGCAAAGCGGCACGCCATGGGCCTAAAGTATGAGAACTTGAGGGCCCAATACCGATCTTAAATATGTCAAATACGGATATAGCTTCGTGTGCCAAAATCGGAACGTTTTCTAAAATTACCTTATTCTGCTGTAGCCTTGAGAATTATTGAACGTAAGTCAATTCCAGGTCGAAGATCAAAATAGAATTTGCAGGTATGGGACCGTTTGCCTGGTTGCCATAACCAAGTGATGGTGGCAGGAACATGCGCATTTTTCCGCCTTTTTTTATCAATGGAATGGTATTTACCCACCCTCTAACTAGTTGGCCTAGTTGTAAAGGCTGTTGAAATGTACCCTGGTCAAAAATAGTTCCGTTGGTAAGTTTGCCTACGTAATTGGCATTAATAAAAGAACAAACATTTGGGATTGAACCCGTTCCTTCATTTTCTATTATATAATAAGCGCCACTGCAGTGTTGAACTGCTGTTGTAATGTTGTTGCTGGCTAAATAGTTTTCAACTTCCAGAATTTCGGAAGCAGGGGCTTTAAATGCACAAGCATCATATTCGCAATTTTGCTTTGGTTCTTCATCTTTTAAACATCCTGAAAAAGAAATGACCATGACAACTGCAAGTAGAAAAGATTTAATCATAGAGAACTTTTAAAAATCGGGTTAATAATTTTATTGAGATGCTGATTCCTTACTTTGCTTTAATAACAACTCGTTGTAACGCTGCTCGTTTTGCTCCCACTGGTGGCGAATAGAAAACAAAGTGATAAAAATAACAATGGCAATTGCTGCAACAATAATGGTAATAAATAAAGAACCATTGTTTTGCATTTGCATGGATGCCTGCTTATGCCAGCCGCTAATGATATTGGCAAATAATGCCAAAACGATAAGAACACCCATAGGTAAACCAATGGTAAACTGGCGCAGGGATTTTTTCTTTTTTAACCGGTTTACGCTCCAGTATTCTATAAAAGATTTTTCATCAGGTTTCAACATAATTATAAAAAATCCCGCCATAAGCGGGATGATTTGGAGGTACCGAGCAGATTCGAACTGCTGTAGCAGCTTTTGCAGAGCTGAGCCTAGCCACTCGGCCACGGTACCTTTTCGCCGCCCAAAAGCTTGCTTTCGAACAGGTGCGAAAATAGGTAATTTTACAAGTTAATCATCAACCCTTAGCTTTAGATTTTCAAATAATTTATTTAATGCAAAGAATAGCAGAATCGGAATTGATATTAAACAGTCGGGGCGCCATTTATCATTTAAACCTTTTGCCTTCAGAATTAGCCACAACCATTATTACGGTTGGCGACCCGGATCGGGTTAAAGAAGTAAGCAAACATTTTGATAAAATAGAAGTAGAAGCACAGCACCGTGAATTTGTTTCAGCAACCGGAACAATCGGCAAAAAAAGAGTTACCGTAATTTCTACCGGCATCGGCCCCGATAATATTGATATTGTATTGAACGAATTAGATGCCCTGGTAAATATTGATTTTGAAAGCAGGACCATCAAATCACAGCTAACAAGCCTCAATATTATTCGCATCGGCACTTCGGGTTCGCTGCAGGCTTCCATCCCTGTAGATTCATTCGTTGCATCAACCCACGGGCTTGGCTTAGATAATATGCTGAATTATTACCGCCAGGACCATAATGATGAAGAATTGCAATTGCTACAATCGTTTACCACCCATACGCAATTGAACGGGCAAACCGCACAACCCTATATTAGTGGTGCCAGTGCATCAATGTTAAAGCATTTTGTAACCGATTTTCACCAGGGCATAACGGTTACCTGCCCGGGTTTTTACGGCCCACAAGGCCGCATTTTAAGATTAGGGATTAAAAATCCAGACCTTATTGACAGGCTTACTCATTTTAGTTTTGGACACCACCATATTACTAATTTTGAAATGGAAACTGCAGCGATATATGGGCTTGGAAGACTTTTAGGTCACCACTGTGTTTCGCTAAGTGCAATTGTAGCCAACCGGATAAAAAAGGAATTTTCGAAAGATGGAAATGCTTTAACCCAGAAATTAATTAAACATTCTATAGAAATTATTAGCACCTTACCATAATATGAAAATTGATTTTTATAAATACCAGGGAACCGGAAATGATTTTGTAATAATCGATAACAGGTTAGGATTGTATGATGGCCTTACAAAAAAACAGGTTGCTTTTTTGTGCAATCGAAGGTTTGGTATTGGAGCAGATGGTTTAATGTTATTGAACAAGCATGAACTCTATGACTTTGAAATGAAATATTACAATTCCGATGGGGCCGAAGGTTCCATGTGCGGCAATGGAGGTCGGTGTCTAGTAAAATTCGCCTATGATTTAGGCATTATTAAAAGTGAATATATATTTTCGGCTATAGATGGTGTACATGAAGCTTCTGTTGAATTGGATGGACAGGTTTCTTTAAAAATGGCAGATGTAGATTATGTTAAGGAAAATAATGGAAACTTTATTTTGAATACGGGTTCGCCCCATTTTGTAAAGTTTACCAACGATGTTATGCATCTTGATGTCGTTAAAAAAGGGCAGGATGTACGCTACAGTCCTGCATTTGAAAAAGATGGAATTAATGTAAATTTTGTGGAGCACGGAAAAGATAATGACAAGATCATTGTACGCACCTACGAAAGAGGCGTTGAGGATGAAACTTATTCTTGCGGAACCGGCGTAACAGCGGCAGCTTTAGTTAGCCATCATAATGATAAAGGCTTTAATAGTGTTAGAGTTGAAACAAAAGGTGGAAATTTACGTGTCGAATACGATAAAGAAGGTAACAGTTATAAAAACATATGGCTTATTGGGCCTGCTAAAAAAGTTTTCGAAGGCAGCATTCAGTTAAATGAACTATAATGCATTAATTATAGCGCAAACCTAATGATCCAGTACTTTAAAAATATCGATCAAAATACACTTGAAATAACTGCCCCTGAAATTGGCTCCTGGATCAATATTTCACCACCTTTAAAACAAGAAGAATTTCATCAACTTTCCGAGGAACTGGAAATTCCATTGGATTTTTTAACCGACTCACTGGACATAGACGAGCGTACACGTTTTGAAGAAGAGGACAATGTGCGACTAATTGTAATAAAAACGCCAACAGAAAATAATTCGTTTAACGAAAGTGATGCCTACTATATCACTATTCCCATTTGTATCATACTTACGCACAATCAAATTGTAACCGTTAATTCATTTGATAATCCTGCCATCAAAAAATTTCTAAGCTCATTTCAAAACCGCCATACCGATAAAAAGAATATGATGGTATTGAAAGTTTTTGAAAAAGTAGTGCAGGATTTTATGGCGCATTTGAAAGAGATTAACCACCAAAGAAATTTATTAGAACAAAAGCTTTATGCGTCCAGCCGTAACGAACAATTATTGCAAATGATGCGCATACAGAAAAGCCTGGTGTATTTTGTAACCGCACTGCGCTCCAACGAATTACTTTTTATGAAACTGGTTCGAACAAATTTTTTAAGTTTTAACCCGGCGGAAAAAGAGTTTTTGGAAGATTTGATCGTTGACAATTCGCAGGCACTTGAAATGGCAAACATTTATACCAATATATTAAGCAGCACATTAGATGCCTTTGCTTCTATAATTGCCAATAACCAAAACGAGGTATTAAAAAGACTTTCTGTCATCACCATTGTACTTACATTTCCTATCTTAATTGCAAGTTTGTTTGGCATGAATGTACCGAGTGGTTTTGAACATTCTTCCTATGCATTTTATTTGGTGGCCATATTTTCTTTGGCCGCTGCCTTAATGGTTGGATGGTTTTTCCTGCGTAAAAAAATCTTTTAATGTTCCGGTTTAATATTCGTGTTTACGGTATTTTGATCAACGATCAAAACCAGGTATTGGTAAGCGATGAATTGATCAGGGGCAACCGTTATACTAAATTTGTCGGCGGCGGTTTAGAATATGGTGAAGGCACAAGAGATTGTTTAAAAAGAGAATTTTTAGAAGAAATGAACCTCCGGGTTGAGGTTGGTGAACACATTTATACAACCGACTATTTTCAACAATCGGTTTTCCACCCACAACACCAAATCATTTCTGTTTATTACTTTGTAAAACCGCTCGAAAACATAACGGTACGACTGAGTGAAAAGCCTTTCGATTTTGATGAACAACAAATGAAAACCTATGAAAAGGATACGGAAACAGAAAGTTTTCGTTTTATCAATTGGGAAGACCTGTGCGAAGAAAGCGTGACATTACCTATTGATAAATTAGTAATTAAAATGTTGAAGTCGGCAAAATAATTATTCTCTCTCCATTGCAGCCGTCTTCATTTCTGTAGCTAACCTTTCTCCTAAATATTTCTCTATCCATGAATGAACAAGGTAAATAACCGGGGTTAGTAACAGGGCTACAATAAATTTATAAATGTAATTACCCGATGCTGTTACCATCACCTGGTGCAATGTCCATTGTTTGGAAATGTCTCCTTCTATTCTTGGTCCAATATAAAAAGCAATGATCAATACAATAAAACTGTCGATCAATTGAGAAATGAGCGTGGAACCAGTTGCACGCAACCATATTTTCTTCTCGCCTGTAAACTTTTTTATTTTATGAAATACAAGTACATCAAGTATTTGCCCTACTAAAAAAGCAATTAACGACCCAATAATGATCCATAAGCCCTGGCCAAATACACCTCCAAAAGCAGCGTTTGAATCAGCCACCTTATCGCCCATTCTAAAATATTCAGATGGAGACAAATGAATGGCACCAAACACAATTAGAAAAGCGTAACTAATTAAACCAGCTGCTAAAAAGGAAAGGAAACGAACGCCTTTCGGTCCATAATATTCATTAATGATATCTGTCATTACAAAAACAACAGGCCATAATAATACACCTGCAGTTAGGTGAAAACTAAAAGCACCACCAAATAAGGGAATATTGGCGCGGGAAACGCCCAGGGTATCTTCAAGAGAAAAAATCTTTACACCAATAAATTCTGCGATAAGTGCATTAGCAATAAAAAACCCGGCTAAAATTATAAACAGTCTTGTGCTTTTGGTTTTAATGATTGATAGTATCATTTAAAAAGAAAATGTATTGCAATTGTAATAGTAGAAAAATAAAATTTGATATCGCCAGCCATTTGGGAACATACAATTGTATTTGCTTTTTTCGAAGTAACAAAACCAGGTAAATAATGTTCACAATTGGGTTAAAAATTATCGCAAGGAAGTATCCTGCTATCAATACAATTGACACTGTTGTTTCATCAGCAATAAAATTCCGCCACAATAATAATATTGAAAAGATGGAAAAGAGATTACAGATGAAAGCAACACGCGATAAAAAAAGGGTCCAGCGCATGAACGATATTACTACAAAATAGCATTATTTTGTCCACCACCATAAATACCGGTTATGAATAAAGGGACGTTTCAAAAGCTCCTGCCCCATTTAATTGCTGTTGTTGTTTTTTTACTTGTTGCTGTTATTTACTGCAAGCCTGCTTTAGAAGGCAAGGTTGTTAGCCAGCACGATGTTACGCAATGGAAGG
>JAKFCI010000366.1:0-2547 GCA_036676725.1 Chitinophagaceae bacterium | reverse complement strand
GAAGCTCATTCCATTCCCATCCAGGCCAGGTCCGCCACTGCTGAAAGTAATATTCAAACCTGGAATGCGGCCAGGTAATGCCTGCAAAAATTGAGGACTTGGCGTAGTTGTTAACTGGTTGGTGTAAATGGTCGTGGCTGACTGTAGCAGTCGGGCATGACTTTGCTCACCAAATAGAACAGGAGTCTGTTCTGGCTGTTTTGTTTGACCCGTCATCGCAGACTTTAAATCAAGTTTGGATGAATCGGCTTCCTGGGCTTTACTTGCAGTAAGCCACAGCATAATTATGCCAAGCAGGAAAATTTGTTTGAAGTGGATATATCTCATATTACAAGACATTGTTTTTTTAATTACTCTGTTTCTAAATTGTCTGAATAACAAAAAAATGTATCAAGCCAACCAATCCAATCAGAACAAATACATTTTTGGAAAACCGAAACGTTATTAATACCTCTAAGCGATCAAAGTGCTTCAGCAGCACTGAACCTGTAGTCAGATCCTTTTTCATTTTTACAATTTATAGTGGACAAAAAGATTCCCGTTCAGGCTAAATCGATTTTTTTAACCTGTCGCATTTTTATAATTATGATGATTGATTAGTTTACCGTTTTCGTTTCATGTTCAAAGCTTTGTATCGTTAGTTTTGTTTTCGTTCTAGGCAAGGATGAATTTCTTTCAATGAGTTTAACAGGTAGGGTTACTGTTCTTCTTTTCTTACTTTCTCTTTCGTCAGACAAAGCATCCAGCAATTGCTTCACCACTTCCTCTGCAATTTCTTCAACAGGCTGCGCCACTGCTGTAATGGAAGGAGTAAACAGATAGAAAAAAGTGTTATCATCAAACCCAACAACAGCAATATCATCAGGTATGCGCAGGCCCAGGTTGCGGATTGCTTTCAATCCGTTTATAGCGAGATAGTTTGTTGCAAAAATGACTGCATCGAGCCTGTCATGTGTTTCAATAAAGCCCTGCACCAGCTTTTCTGCACTCAGGTCGTGGCTTAGTTTGTATGGAAGTTTTTTAATGATCGGGGCTTTCAGGTTTTCTTCAGTGGCTCTAACATACCCCTGTAAACGTGCCTGCATTTGCGTTTGCTCTGATTCAAGTGTAATAAAGGCAATGTTGGAAAAACCGTTTGCTTCCAGATGTTTTACTGCCTGGTATGCACCGGAAAAATTATCTATGATAACTGTGCTGGTATTAAGAGAAGGCAGGTAGCGGTCGAAAAGAATCACCGGAACATTATCATTCATCAAGGCCTTTATTTCATCTTCAATGCCGGGGGCCGGCGCAATTATATATCCATCTACCTGGCGTTCTCTGAATACTTTTATTAACGCTTTGGTTTTTTCGGTATCGTTTTCTGTGCTGGCAAAAAATATTTTGTAATGGTGCTGGTATGCAATGCTTTCAATACCACGTGAAATGCTGGAGAAGAAAGGGTCGGAAATATCTTCTACCAGCATTCCTATGATATTGGTTTTTCCTGTTCTTAAGCTTTTTGCGATTTGGTTAGGACTATAGCCCACCTTTTTCACATAATCTAAAATCTTCTTCTTTACATTTTCACTGATCCTTTTTTCTTTTGCCTTCCCGTTCAGTACAAATGATATAGTAGTGGCAGAAACCTTAAGCTCCTTTGCAATATCGTGTATGGAGATTTTCTTTTTCATTTAGCAAGCCCCCAGCTTCTTATTAAAATTTTCAGTTAATCGATCTAGCCCGAGAGGATAAAAAAAGACGGCTTGTAAATTACCGTTCAGCGGAAGTGTGGCAGTTGTGTTCATTATGCAATCGTTTAAATCTTGAGAATTAATGGCTCTGATGTTCGACGATGTAAAACTACCGGCACTAAACAAATTTTTTCGGAAATTCAGGAGGGGGGTAAACTCCCAAAAAGGGGGGTGGAGACGCCAAATAGACCGTTGGGATGGAATTAAAAACTAATATGGGCTGCTTACGCCGGGACAGAAGAACCCGATGATGCTTCAGATTTACAATTTTTTACCAGGTTCAGGTAAATCAATTTAGTTGTCGGGATCAATCGATTCCTTGTCAACTGTATACTGTTTTCCATGAACCTTGCGGTACTTCTTAATATAATCAGAAGGATTCATCCCGAAAAGTTTGTTGAATTGTTCCCGGAAGTATTTAATATCTCTTATGCCAACGGTGTAAGCTGTTTCCTTGATACTGTAGTCTGTATTAATAAAAAGTTCAGCTGCCTTCCTGAGGCGAATGGAGCGGATAAAAACATTTACCGGCTGGCCGGAGACCGATTTTACTTTACGCAAAAGATTGGAATGGCTCATGCTCATTTCGCTGAGTAAGGTTTGAACAGTAAAGTTCTTATCCTTTAAATGGCTTTCAATGATGGAAATGCATTTGTCCAAAAACTCCTTGTATTCGGTAGAAATCCTGAAATCGCTTTTGTGCAGGGTTATTTCGTTGTAAAAATATTTTTGAAGTGTATTGCGATTCTTTAAAAGGGTGGTGACCCGTGCCGCCAGTAGTTTGCTGTCAAACGGTTTTACAATATAGTCGTCA
>JAKFCI010000365.1:0-5987 GCA_036676725.1 Chitinophagaceae bacterium | reverse complement strand
TTTCAAAATATCGGCGAATTTGATGTAGCGCTTGATGTAGGCACACCAAGCTGCGGCGGCGGAGATATAGAAATGTTTCATCGCTTGGTGGCAAAAGGTTTTACGTTGGTTTACCAGCCATCCATGATTGTTTGGCATACACATAGGAAAGACTATTCGGGCCTTAAAAAACAGATATCGGATAATGGTAAAAGCTTTGGCTGCTATTTAATTACCTGTTACCAAAATAAAACGGTTGGTGGCCTTTCTTTATTAAAATTTTTATTGGTTGATTGGTTTTATAAATGGATTTTAAAGAGTTTATTAAAACGATCTCCCAAGGTACCACGCTCTTTTACTTTGCGTGAATTATTTGGAATGATCTCGAGCCCAATTGCTTTTTTACAATCTAAAAGAAGGGCTAAACAAATTATACGTAAATATAATTTCAATGCAGAAGGTGTTTTAACAAACCCTGCATGATTTTTGGTATTTCAGCCCCATTGAAACTATGACTTTATTAGACTTTAGAATGCTAAGCGATAATGAACAGATAGACTTGCTGTATAAGGATGGTGTGTACATTGGAAAAATAATTGAAGAAAATCTTATTAAAACTTTGTACCAACTTGGGGCATTTTATGTTGAAGTTCATTACCAGAAGTACCGCTGTTTTGTTACCCGCCTATTTTGCTTTTCATCTACAATGTTGCTACAACCTTACCTGGAACAAATGGACGTAGAAGACCTTGTAAATTGCTAATCGGAAATTTTTATGTTTTTACTTTCAACAGTTCTATTAAATTTGCCAACTAAGCCTCTTAAATGACAAAATCTACTCCGTCCAAAAACATAATTTTATATGCCGACGATGACCACGATGATCTTCAATTAGTACGCGAAGCATTCGATCGTTATGCATCAAATGTTGAAGTTGTTACAGTTAAAGACGGAAGCGAAGCCATCACTTATTTAAATAGCCTGTCCCATTTTGATCCAGCACCTTGCCTGGTTATATTGGATATTAATATGCCGCGTATGAATGGGAAAGAAGCACTGGTGAAATTGAGGCAAATGGAAAGGTTTGAATCTGTGCCCGTAATGTTATTCACAACATCCTCGATGCCCGCTGATTTAGATTTTGCGAGCAAACATAAAGCAGGTTTTTTAACCAAACCCATCGACATCCGGCAAATGGATGTTATTACAGACCTCTTTATTGATCATTGCACGGAAGAAACAAGGAAAAAAATTAAAAAGGCTGTTTAATTTTTCTTTTACATATTCATTAAGTCTATCATCAGGTTGAACGAATCCATTGAAGCTGGATTATTAATTTTAAAAGGCTTTACTATATATCCAGAAATCCCTAAAGCTTTCGCCGCTTCTTTATCAACCTTTTCTTCTGAAGTAGTTATAATAAAACATTTCAGGTGTTTCCATTTTTCGTTATTTCTGACTACACTTAAAAATTCAATACCATTCATGCGTGGCATGTTGATATCTATTAATGCAATGTCAGGAAATTGCTCCATGGCTTCATCACCCGTTCCACTTAATAACTTTATTGCTTCCTCACCATTTTTTGCTGTATGAAGTTTATATAAAATTTTCATTTTATCCAGATTCCTCATAATATCCATTTTATCCAAATGATCATCTTCAACTAATAAAATATTAATAACCTTCATACGACTAATTTTTTGACCAAGTAAAGGAAAATGTAGCTCCTTTACCTGGCTCTGAAAAAATGTTAATGTGTTCTTTTCTATCGTCTAATACTTTTTTTACAATTGCTAAGCCAACGCCGGTACTTTCAAAACTATCCCGCTCTTCCAAAGTTTGAAAAATAACAAATATCTTTTTATGATATGTTTTTTCAATGCCAGGGCCATCATCGGCAACATGAAAAAGATAATGACTTCCTTTGTCTTCGCTATAAATTTTTATTTGTCCACGAGGCTTATCATGATATTTAATTGCATTACTTAGAAGATTTGAGAATACCTGCATCAATGGTATTCGTTCTGTATTTATAATGGGCAACTTTTCAGATAAAGAAATTGTTAGGCCTGGTTTTGTTGGCAGGTTTTCTAACAATTCTGTTATCATATCTTTTACATCAATGTCTTCGTGCATTTCTACATCTTTTCCAATACGTGCATAGGAAAGAATGCCTTGTATTAAATTTTCCGAACGGTTCAACCTGCCTTTAATCAACTGCAGGTATTCTGTAACCTTTGGGGGCACTTCACTTCCATGGTCTTCTTCAATCCAGGATATAACATTATCAATGCCTCTTAACGGCGCTTTTAAATCGTGAGAAACTATATGTGCAAACTGGTCAAGCTCCTGGTTTTTCCTTTTTAAAAGAGAAATATTTTCAGAAAGCATCAGCGACATATTATTAAGTGAACTACTAAGTTTACTTAGTTCATCATTTCTTTCATCTGTTACCTGCACTTGATAATTTCCAGCTGCAATACTGTTTGCCATTTTAACCATTTTTATAATACGGCGGGAAATGTGCCGGGCCAGGAAAATGGCAATTATAAAACCTGTAATAATTGATAGGCCAGTAAGGGAAAAAGAAATGTTTTTTGTTTTACTTTCTGATTCTGCCAGGATATCCCTGCGCATTTCGCGGTTATTGTATTCATGCCCTATTAGTTCCCGAAATTTTTCTTGCAGGTCATTATTAATATTCTCCTCTTCGCCTGAAGATAACTGCGCCCTATAATATTTATTAAAAGCCGTATAACTATCAAGGCTATCTGCATATGCCTTCGCATTACGCAATGGCTTGGCAAAATTTTCCAGCCAGTCTGTATAAAGTGTTTGTATGCTTTGCAATTTTTCTTCCTGAACGGATGTATCCGGGATCAGTTCGTATAGTTCATAAATAAGCAGGTCATTTTCAAGAATTGCAGAATCGTATGATTGGAGAAGTGTCTTTTCGCCTGTTAATAGATACCCTCGCAGGGCACGCTCCATGTACAGGATATTTCTTTGAAACCGGTAACTCTGACGAACTATACTTGAAGAACTGGAAAGGTATTCTGCATTATCTCTTACCTCTTCTGATTGCTTGTAATTAATATAAGTAGTAATTGAAAACAGCAGCAGGATAAATGAAATACTTAAAAAGATCAGGTTTGATATTTTCATTCCTTAAAAAAATGGTTAAGGGGTAAATGCTTTTTCGGCGCGGTGCAAATTAAGAATGATATTTTAAATGATTTTTTTGAGGGGATCATACTTAAAAAACAGAAAGATTTTTAAAAACCATCGTCATTATTTCAATAAAAAATGTGCACATTAAAAGTGCACATTAAATACAAATGAAAAAAGCATTTAAATATTAAAATACCATAGCAACATCATCAGGAAGAGAAGAAAAATCACAGTGTCAAACAGATCCTTTCCATGATCTTTTACTAAGGTTTTTTGCCTGGTTGTTTCGCGTTTAAGTTTCATAGCGGGGGGTAGATTAAGAGTTAAAAAAACTCATAAGACTATTGGATGGCTATGATTTTTCAGGGATAGGTTAAGGACTAAAAACTTGATTAGGATTGTCGGAGGAGATTGGAAGTTATAATCGAACAGGAGACAAACCTAATCTCTGGATTTAATAACCACAATAGGATTTTTACGATACAATTGGATTTTCACAATTGTAAACGCGTAAACTTACGTTTTTGGGGAAAACTTTATAAAAGCTCAAAATGAAATTATTTTATTGAGCGCTTGTAGATTTTTTTCTACAGAAGTCCGGCTTAAGAAAGCTTAATATTGATATTGGTTGCCATTTTTACTATTATCATCTGGTCTTATTAAGGCCTGTAATTTGCGAATATGTATGCGCCACTTACTACCGAATGCAAACTGAAAAAAAATCCATAACAGGTTTACAACGAACTGCAAGAATATTATTGAAAATAGTTTTATTCCTATTTCTTTTTATTGTTTTTGTCTTTTTACTGGTCTTAACACCTCCTGTACAACGCTTCGCCTCTAATAAAATAGAAAATTACCTCGAGAAAAAACTCCAGACCAAAGTTGAGATTGGAAGGATTTCGGTAGGATTTCCAAGAAAAATATTACTTGAAAATATTTATATAGAAGACAAAACGAAGGACACTTTGCTTTCAGGAGGTACCATTAAGGCAGATATAACCTTATTAAAACTCTTATCTAACGAAGTTGAAATTAATAACCTTGAAATTAAGGATATAACTGCCAAGGTTAAACGAGTATTGCCGGATACTGCATTCAACTTTCAATTTATAATTGATGCTTTTGTTAAGCAAAAAAAAGCAGATACAGATACAGCGCAAACCGCACCTTTAAAACTTGCTGTAGATAAATTTTCAATAGATAATTCAACGATCGTTTACCGTGATGTACTTACAGGTAATGACATGTCAACATACATTGGAAATATTAATGCTTCTATAGACACACTTGATCTTACAAATTCTATTTATAGCATACCCACTTTTAATGTTACAGGTATAAGAACTAAATTTCAACAAAGCAAACCGCTGGTTGACCCCGACGCCGCATCCACCGACTTAGCTGAAGCGGCAGAACCCATTAATATTGCCCTGCATATTGGTAAAGTAAACCTTCAGGATATTAGTATTGATTACGGCAACATTCCTTCCGCCTTGCAAACCAATTTTAAAATTGGTAAACTTTCATTAGAAGGAAAACAATTCGACCTTAGGAATCGTGTCATTCATCTTAACCAATTACAATTGAACGATGCAGTTAGTACAATAAAATTAGGAAAGAGGGAACAAGCTAAAATATTGGCAAAAGAAATAAAGCAGGAGGTAGCTGCACAGCAACAACAAAACTGGACATTCAGAATAAATAATGCAGAAATAAATAGCAATACTTTCCAGTTTGACAATGATAACAATCCCAAGCAAGCACATGGAATTGATTTTGCTCATATGCGTGGAGACAGTGTGACCTTGCATGTTAAAGACCTTGTTTTAAGCACCGATTCAATTGGTGCTTTTGTTACTAAAGGATATTTTAAAGAACAGAGTGGATTTCAATTGGATGCACTTGAAGGCGAATTGTTATACGCAAATAACCAGTCTTATTTAAAAAACCTTTTGATTAAAACACCGGGTACAGAAATTAAACGATCCGCAATTTTAGAGTATGCTTCTTTTGAAGCGCTAACAAAAAGACCTGCTGAAACGATTATCGATTTAGACCTTGATAACAGTTATGTACAGGTGAAAGACATTCTTGCATTTGCCCCGCAATTGCGTACACATCCTGCGTTTAGAAATCCTTCTGATGTTTGGCATTTGAACATCCAGGGAAGTGGCAATATGAATCGGTTGCATTTTGATAACCTGCAATTTGAAGGTTTGAAAAATACACAAATTGATGCGTCGGGTACTTTGGCAGGTTTAAATGATCCCAATGCAGCAGGTGGAACGTTTACAATAAAAAGACTGCACACTTCTCAAACAGATATTTCCTTATTTACAGGTTCAAGATTATCTACTGCACAAATTAATTTACCCGAAACATTTGCAGCAAATGGAACTATATCAGGTAATATGAGTGCCCTTTCTACTAATTTAAATGTTGCAAGTTCGTCGGGGAATGTAAATGTAAATGGAAGATTCAGCAATCTAACAACACCGGAAAGGGCAAAATATAATGCAACGGTTAGAGCAACATCTTTACAATTAGGTACGATATTAAGAAATCAATTTCCTGTTGGAACACTTTCGGCAAACCTTACTATGAATGGTACTGGCTTTACCCCCAAAACCATAAATACTACATTTAAAGGAACTGTATACTCAGTTGGTTATAACAATTATACATACCGGAATATCAATTTAAACGGCTCATTAAAACAGGATGATTTTATTGTAAATACAGATATACGTGATCCAAATATTTACCTGACAGCAAAGGCCAGTGGTAATATAAAGACCTCAACTTTTAAAGTAAATGCTTTTGTTGACAGT
>JAKFCI010000364.1:0-12505 GCA_036676725.1 Chitinophagaceae bacterium | reverse complement strand
TTGTGGTAATTGATGATGGCGCTGAAGACAGCGCTTCAAAAGTAGCAGCAGGCATAATTAACCCGGTAACAGGCAGGCGTTATGTGGCCAGTTGGATGATTGAAGACCTGATACCTTTTTCAAAAAATGCTTATGATGAACTAGGAAATAGCCTTGAAACAAAGCTTATATTTCAAAAAAATATCATCGACTTTTTTCCTTCTGGGCAAATGCGCAATGCCTTTGTAAACAGGATAACAGAAGATGATACTTATTTACGCTCCTACCCCGACCAAAATCATTTCAATCAATATTTCAATTATGATTTTGGTTGCGGAGAAATTCACCCTGCCTTTATTGTTAACCTTCAGATTTTATTAGCGTCGTGGAGAAAAAAACTTTTTGACCTTGATGCCTTACTGACGGAATCTTTAAACTACAACGAATTAAAAGTTGAACAAGATTTTGTCAACTACAAAAACATCACTGCACAAAAAATAATTTTTTGCAACGGTGTTGATGCCATGCAAAATCCATGGTTTAAACTATTGCCTTTTTCTGCTGTAAAAGGCGAAGCATTAATTATTGAAAGCGAAGAATTAACCAACGAACATATTTTTAAAAAAGGATTGGTCTTAGCGCCCTTGCCTGTTCAAAATACTTATTGGGTTGGCGCAAATTATTTGTGGACTTTCGACAATAATGAACCGACTGAAACATTTTACCAGCAAACAAATGCGCATTTAAGGCAATGGTTAAAAGTTCCCTATAAAATATTATTTCACAAAGCAGGTATTCGTCCGGCAACAATTGAACGCAGGCCTTTTGTTGGTTTTCATCCACAAATAAAAAGTGTAGGTATTTTAAATGGTATGGGAACAAAAGGCACGTCGCTGGCACCTTTTTTTGCAAACCAATTGGCACAACATCTTGTTTACGGTTTTCCAATTATGGATGAAGTAAATATTTCAAGATTCAACCGCATTCTTTCGCTTTCATAATATATTTGGTGCTCAACCAAATCGTCAATGGATTCAACAAAGGAAGCTACCTACACAATTCCGGCCCGCTATCGCAACATGGAAAATATGCACATCCTGTTTTGGTTGCTGAAAGACATTAGTTGGTGCCTCATTTGGAAAGTGTTAGGCATTACAATGATCTTTCCAACACTCATCATTTCAATCATCATCGCCTGGCGTACAAGACATATAAAATCAGAATTAGCGCATAACCTCGCCATTACTTTTTGGATCACGGCAAACTCTTACTGGATGATCTCCGAATTTTTTGGTTTCGACCAAACTTTGATCCTTGGACTTTTCGAAGGAAAATATTTTGCCGTGATTCCATTTGCATTGGGCGTTATCATTTTATTTTATTACTATATTTTTCAACGTCCAAAACAAAAACAAGAATCGCAGGTAATTACTTATTAATTTTTTGTACTTGGCTGTATTGCTGCTATCATCGCCTGTTGCCACGCTCGGTTCAAGGTTCTTCTTTCAATTTTGCCGGAAAATATTTATTGTTTAAATGATGCAAAGACAGGCTCCTGCTCCTTTTAAAGAACTTTAAACCATTTTAATTTTAAAAAAGAGCTACTTTTTTTCTTCCTGCCTTTTTTGTAATGGATTAATCTTTATTTTTGCTGCCCTTGCAAAAGAGGTGAGGTGGATGAGTGGCTGAAATCAGTAGTTTGCTAAACTGCCGTACGGGTTAAACTGTACCGCGGGTTCGAATCCCGCCCTCACCGCAGAATTAAAAATTTGGTTGAAAGGTTTACTCTAAATTTGCCTTTCAATTAATCGGGAAGTAGCGCAGGCCGGTAGCGCACCTGGTTTGGGACCAGGGGGTCGCAGGTTCGAATCCTGTCTTCCCGACTTAAAACAAGGTGGCTTATGTCACCTTGTTTTTTTTGCCCATACGCAACTGCCCATCCACTTCAAAAGTTAACTGCACACTCTTCTCGTGACATATGTCATGTTAATGCCCTGTTTGGCCTTCTACCTTTATCTTAATTTTGAAAAAGCATTCTGCAACATTCAACAATTTGTTGCCAGGCAGGTTAACAGTAATGAAAATGGATTGAGAAATAAATAAAATTTTATTAATGGTTAAAATTCAAATGCAAAGGAAAAGTGGCGATTATGGTTTTGAATTGCAGGATGAAGCTGGGCACCTGTTGCAAACCGATAGCAGCGCCGAAAGCGGAGGAAAGGATTTTGGATTTAGACCCATGCAGCTTTTGCTAGCGGCACTCGGAAGTTGCAGCGCTATTGATGTTGTTTCTATTTTAAAAAAACAACGCCAGTTAATTACCAATTTCGAAATGATCATCGAAGGAGAAAGAGAGCCGGATGTAATTCCTTCTCTTTGGAAGAATATAAATATGCATTTTTTATTGGGTGGAGATTTAGATGAGGAAAAAGTTTTAAAAGCATGCAGGTTATCTATTGATAAATATTGCTCCGTTGCAGAAACCTTAAGAAGAGCAGGAACCTCGATTGAATGGCAGTTAACTGTAAATAATATTATTGTTACCGGCACAAAAACAATAACACGATAAACATGAACGACAAGTTTTTCAAACTTCTTTTTTCAAAGCAACAGCATAAAGAAGCGGTGCCTACAAATGAGACTATAGCCCACTGGGCTACGGATCTTATTTGTTTGCTTTTTCCTGAATTATCGCAATGCAAATTTTCTTCCGTAACCGAAGTAGAAATTGCTTACAAAGAATTAGACGAAAGGCTGGTAAGTATATTAAATGCCACCAAAGCCTGCTGGACATGCAACAATGAGCAGGTTTCAAAAGATTTTTTTTACCAGGTGCCAGAAATGTACCGTATCCTAACAACAGATATTGAATCCATTTTAAACCAGGACCCCGCCGCAAAAAGCGAGTTTGAAGTAATAAGGGCATACCCCGGTTTTTATGCGTTAAGTTTTTTTCGAATTGCACATGCACTTTTAAAATTAGACGTTCCGCTCATTCCCAGAATTCTAACTGAATTTGCACATTCAAAAACAGGTATTGACATTCATCCCGGTGCAGAAATTGGCGAATACTTTCACATAGACCATGGCACTGGTGTGGTTATTGGAGAAACCACTGTTATTGGCAACCATGTGAAGATATACCAGGGCGTTACTTTAGGCGCATTAAGTGTAGATAAAAGTTTGGCTTACATCAAACGGCATCCAACGGTAGAAGATCACGTGGTGATTTATGCGGGGGCTACGCTACTTGGCGGCGAAACAATCATTGGCCACCACAGTATCATTGGAGGCAATGTTTGGCTTACAAGTAGTGTTCCACCAAATTCGTTGGTACAACATAATCCTGTAATTACTGTTGCAGAAAGAAAAAAAATAAACCAATAACATGGCAAGCGTTTTAGATACGGTAGGCAATACTCCTCTGGTAGAAATACAAACTCTCAATACAAATAAAGCAGTTAAGATTTATGCTAAACTGGAAGGCAATAACCCCGGCGGAAGTGTAAAAGATCGTCCGGCACTTAATATGATCAAAAGTGCATTGGAACGTGGCGACATAAAAAAAGGAACGAAATTAATAGAAGCTACCAGCGGAAATACAGGTATAGCCATGGCGTTAATGGCCAAACTTTTTAACCTGGAAATCGAGTTGATCATGCCAAAAACGTCAACCCGCGAAAGAGTATTAACCATGGAAGCTTTTGGTGCAAAAGTTACTTTGCTGGACAATATGGAAGTGTGCAGGGATCATGCGGAGGAAAAAGGGAAAAGTGGTGCTTATTATTTATTAAACCAATTTGCGAATCCTGATAATTACCTGGCTCATTACAAAACCACCGGGCCGGAAATTTGGAGGGATACAAATGGCACCATTACTCATTTCGTTAGCTCAATGGGTACTACGGGCACTATAATGGGCACATCGAGGTTTATGAAAGAGCAAAATACAGATGTACAAATAATAGGTTGCCAGCCAACGGAAGAATCTTCTATTCCGGGAATTAGAAGATGGGCACCAGCTTACCTTCCCAAGATATTTGAACCTTCACGAGTTGACCGCATTATGGATATTTCCCAGGAAGAAGCAACAATAATGACCCGCAGGTTGGCTAAAGAAGAAGGCATTTTTGCAGGCATGAGCAGTGGAGGCGCAGCATCTGCAGCTTTACGATTAGCCAACGAGTTAACTTCCGGCGTTATTGTATTTATTGTTTGCGACCGCGGGGACAGGTATTTAAGCAGCGATTTATTTGGTTAAATAATCGTGATAATAATCACCATTTTTTTCGTGTTATTAATTGAAGTTTACACTATCAAATATTATAGCTATGCAAATAAAACAATGGGAAGATGAAAATCTAGCACAATTCAGTTACGGTATTTTAAGCGACTGCGAAAAGAAGATCGTATTAATTGATCCATCTCGCAAACCGCAACCCTACCTTGATTATGCCAGTGAAAATGGTGCAACAATTATAGGCATCATTGAAACACATCCACATGCCGATTTTATTAGTAGCCATCTTGAGTTACAACAATTAACCGGGGCAACAATTTATGCGCATAGCCTGCTGGGCGCTGCATATCCTTTTACACCATTCGATGAGGGAGCTATTCTAGAATTTGGAAAAATAAAATTAACTGCACTTCATACCCCGGGCCATTCGCCTGACAGTATTTCTATTCTTTTGGAACATGAGGGCAAGCAAAAAGCTGTATTTACCGGTGACACACTTTTTATAGGTGATTGTGGCCGACCTGATTTACGCGAAGGTGCAGGTAACATAAAAGCCACAAGAGAAGATCTTGCCAGAAACATGTATCATAGTTTACGAAATAAGTTGATGTCGCTTAACGATGATGTTCTTGTATACCCGGCACATGGCGCAGGAACCTTGTGTGGTAAAGGTTTAAGCAAAGCCAATAGCAGTACCATCGGAAAAGAAAAACAAACAAACTGGTCATTGCAACCAATGAATGAGGATGAATTTGTTGCCAATCTTTTAAGTGATCAACCTTTTATTCCTGCTTATTTCCCATTTGACGTGGAAATGAACCGGCAGGGTGCAGAAGCATTTAAACAAAGCATCGATAAGGTGCAAATAACAGATACTATAAAGAGTGAAAAAGAGGCTGCAAGATTGAATAAAGAAGTTTGGATTGTAGATGCCCGAAATGAAAAAGAATACAAAAAACAGCACCTTCCCCATTCCGTTAATTTAATGGAAGGTGAAAAATTTGAAACATGGTTGGGCAGCATTATAAAACCAAATGAACCATTTTATTTAGCAGGTGAAACGATTGAACAAATAAAAACTTTAATAGAAAGGGCTGCAGCCATTGGCTACGAATCTCAAATTAAAGAAGCCTTTGTTTTAGAATATGGATCAGAAAAAGAAGAATTAATTGACCTGAAGGATTTTAAAGAAAACATAGACAAGTATACCATTGTTGATGTAAGAAATCATAGCGAAGTCAAGACTGATAAACTTTTTGATAGCAGCCTTTCTATTCCATTGGCCGACCTTAGAAACAAAATAAACGAAATACCGACGAATAAACCCGTTGTTGTGCATTGTGCTGGCGGATATAGAAGTGCAGCAGGAAGTTCAATAATTAAATCTTCACTCAATGGCAAAGTAAAAGTGTATGATTTAGGTGAGCATATAAAATCATTCACTAAGCAGCAGGTATAACGTCGATAGTTAACCGAATCTAAGAATGCTAACAAAAAATCTAACTAATTTTTGTTAGCATTTTTTTTATTAGAAATATCTCTATTACTTCTTATTTATGCAGTTTACAAAATGAGTCTTCGCCATGCGATGTTTATGAGTACTACTTTAAAAAAATATCAGGAATAACGCCACATCCTGTTTGTAATGTATTTAACGCCTTCAAAGCAAATTAAACAGGCAACCGTTGCCCATAAAATGATTTTCATATCATACCAAAGCAATGGCTCTGTTTTAAAAATGATGTTTAGAGCAGGTAAATAAAGAATTAAAAGTTGCAGAATAATTGTAATGGTTATAGCCGCCCACATACCCACGTTTGCAAATATTTTTTTAGAGAACATTGACGTGTGCAGGGAACGTACCGTAAGTACATGTGCTAATTGAACAAAACAAAGCAAAGTAAATACCATGGTTTGCTGTTTTCTTACGCTGTAGCCAAGTTGGTCGCCCCAGGCCTGTGTTAATAGTACAGCCAACGCCATGATAAAACCTGTTGATAATATTTTAGCTAACAGTCCGCCCGCAAATAAATTTTCCTTAGGCGGACGCGGTGGTTGATTCATTATGTCCTTTTCTGCAGGTTCAGCAGTTAAAGCTAATCCCGGCAAACCATCGGTAACCAGGTTGATCCAAAGAATATGAATGGGAAGTAAAGGGATTACGAGGCCGAAAAATGGTGCAAAAAATATAGTTAGTATTTCTGCAAGATTGCATGATAGCACATACAAAATAAACTTCCTGATATTTTCATAAATCCGTCTCCCTTCTTTGATCGATTTTACGATGGTTGCAAAATTATCATCAAGCAAAATCATATCGGCAGCTTCTTTCGACACGCCTGTACCTGTAATGCCCATAGCAACGCCAATATCGGCTTGTTTTAATGAAGGTGCATCGTTTACACCATCGCCTGTCATGGCAACAAATTCGCCGTTCTTTTGCAAGCCTTTTACTATTTTCAATTTTTGCTCGGGTGACACCCTTGCATAAACAACAATTTCTTTTATTGCTTCATTAAATTCTTCTTCGGTGAGTTTGGCAAGTTCTGCACCCGTTCTCGCTTCAACTTCCTTATCACTTCCAATATTTAACCGTTGTGCAATTGCAGACGCCGTTAGTGGTTGGTCACCTGTGATCATAACCGTTTTAATACCGGCTGATTTACATTGACGAATGGCTTCAATCACTTCTGTCCTGGGAGGATCGATCATCGCCGTCATACCAAGAAGATCTAAATCCTTTTCTAATTCTTCGCTTATATGCGCTGGTTTTTGCTCAAATATCTTGTAAGCAAAAAACAGCACCCGTAAGCCATCTGCCGCCCATTCCCTATTTAGTTTCAGCCACTCTTGTTTGATATCATTATACTTATCAGCTAAAATTTCGCTTATTTTTTGCGGCGCTCCTTTTACAAATAATATCCATTGGTCACTGCTTTTATGTAATGTGCTCATGCGCATCCTTTCTGAGTCAAAAGGAAGTTTTGATACAAGCGGAAATTTTTCATCTGCTTCTTCTTTGGATCTTCCCGATTTAAATGCATAATGAACTAAAGCAGTTTCAGTAGAATCGCCTAACAAATTTTGATCTTTAGAAAATCGAACTTCATTGTTCAAAAGCATGGCATATTTCAGTAAATCTTCATTACCATCAAAAGCCTGGTGTTTTTCAACCGTCATTACATTTTGAGTTAGTGTACCCGTTTTATCGCTGCAGATATAAGTTACCGCACCAAGCGTTTCAACTGCATGTAATTTTTTTACCAATGCTTTTTGTTTTACCATGCGCCGTGCACCATTAGCAAGTGTTATGGTAATAACTGCTGGCAGCGCTTCGGGTAAGGCAGCAACAGCTAAGGAAAGTGCTGTTAAAAACATAAGGAGTGGCGATTCGCCACGCCATAATCCAAAGGCAAAAACAACAACACAAATGATAATTACCACAACGGCAAGTTGTTTACTAAATATGCCAAGCCTTTTTTGCAATGGTGTTTTCTGATCTTCTATATCAAGCAAACTAGCAATTTTGCCCATTTCGGTTTGCATGCCTGTTGTTGTAACAATTGCCTTTGCAGACCCGTTACTAACTATGGTTCCTTTAAAAACCATATTTAACTGATCCCCTGGCATTTTATTTTCATCGGGCAGGGTACCAGTTATTTTTTCAACCGAATGTGATTCGCCTGTTAATGCAGATTCATCGGTTTTTAATGCGCTTACATCAAGTAACCGTGCATCTGCAGGCACTATATCGCCGGCTTCTAATAAAATAATATCACCGGGAACCAAATCGGCAACTTCAATTATTACCGGTTTTCGATCCCTTACGACCGTGGCATATTGTGCAGCCATTTGTTGTAACATTCTAACTGCTTCTTCTGCATTACTCTCTTGCGAATATCCTATCAAGGCATTGCCAATAATGATCGCTAGAATAACAAAGCCATCAATATGTTCGCCTACAGCAAAGGAAATGAAAGCAGCAATTATCAGGATGAGGATCATTACATCTGTAAATTGCGTAAGCAGGATTGCAAGCTTGGTTTTACGCTTACCCTCTTTTAAAACATTCTTTCCATATTTTTCCTGAAGTGAAAAAACCTGGTCACTTTGTAAACCTTCAGAAGAGGATTGTAAAAGTTGAAATATTTCATTTTCGGTATACTGATACCAAGGTTTCATACACAGTAATTTAAATAAATTAATGTGAATGGATTATGACAAGAACAGAAAGATTGAAAGATTACTTAAGTGACCTGGCATGTATGCCATATTTTCTTCGCCAGGCATCATAGATCAATAAGGATAGATAGGCAGATATAATACCGATAAGCATACCGGCAATAACATCAGCAGCAAAGTGCTGGGCAAGATACATGCGGGAATAGCCAACGAAAAAAGCAATAATAGGAAGAACGAAAGCCCAAATTTTACGTTTCATTACAGAAGCGAGTAAAAGGGCCATTGTAAAAGCAGTGCTTGTATGCCCGGATGGAAAGCTGTTTCTGCGATGGTTAACCACACCTTCAATTCTGCGTATTACAATCCCTCTTGCTTCAAGACTAATTGGACGCAGTTCGTCAGGGAAAACAATTCGTTTTAAAAAATGTGTTAGTATGGTACAAATGATTATGGCGGCAACAACGGGCACCAAAAACTGCCGGTTGAATAAAAGGCAATAAAGAACAATGGGAACATAAATCAATCCATCGCCCAACACTGTTACATATTGAAAAATATAATCCAAAGCTTTGTTATGATTGAAATGAATCATCACAAAAGAATTTATTTTTCCATTGGCATATAAAAAAACGGAAAGCAGAATTAGCAGGAAAAAACTAAAAGCTACTCCAAGCCTAAAATGTGAATGAGGATTTTGAATTGACAAAGCTGCACTATTTTTTCAAAGATAAGGGACTATGAAAAAGTCGGTAAGGTCAAAAAAAAACTGCTTCCTTTCAGAAACAGTTTTTTTAACCTTTTAATCTATTGATTTAATTATTCGATTCATTTTTCGCTTCGTCAATCATTTTTTGATTGGCAGTAATTACAAATTCAACCCGGCGATTTTCAGCACGGTTTGCATCTGTATCATTTGCTACTTTAGGATCGGATTCGCCTAAACCTCTTGTGGTTAAACGATTACTTGCAATACCCTGGGATTTTAAGTAATTAGAAGCCGCAATTGCACGACGTTCTGACAATCCCTGGTTGTATTGATCTGTTCCTTTATCGTCGGTATGACCTAAAACTTCAATGTTGGTATCAGGATATTTCTTTAAAACATTAGCAAGTTTTGTTAAGTTGGTTTGTGCCTGAGCTGATAAATCAGACTGGTCGTAACCAAACAATACTTTTTCTTTAAATTCAATAACAATACCTTCTCCTACCCTTTTAACTTCTGCATCGCCTAATACTTTTTGCATCTCTTCAGCCTGCTTATCCATTTTACGGCCAATAACTGAACCTACAACACCGCCGACTGTTGCCCCAACGATTACGCCTGCAGCTGTGTTACCTAATGCCCTGCCTACAACACCTCCTACTACGCCACCACCTGCAGCGCCGATAACTGCGCCTTTCTGTGTTTTATTCATGCTTTTACATCCACCTGCCAGTAGTCCTACCATAGCAAGGGCTACCGTTAATTGTCTAATTGTTTTCATATCGAGTAATTTACCATTATAATTTCAAACATTATACCACGTAAATTGCTATTTGTTAAATGACTTCATTAAACTCGTATTTGTACGTGTGTAAAATACTGATTCGATAATTGTTAAGGATTTATTAAACGGAAGTATTAAAATAGAAAAAGGGGCTGCAAACGCAACCCCCTTTTACCCCTGTGTATGCAAATGAAAGATTTATTGCTGTATTGTTTCAACAGCAGCTGTAGCATCCACTTTATTCAATTGTAAAACTTTAGCTTTTGTTTTACCAGATGTAAACGTTGCAGCAGGATCAGCTTCGTTAAAAGCGCAGCCTGTGCATAACCACAACTGGTTAGCATCTTTATCGTAAACTAATGTTCCTTCTGAAACTGATTTACCTTCTGCAGTTTTTTGTGCAGGAATTTTGTAGGTCGCAGGTCCTTTTTTAAGGAAAGCTTTTACTTTACCCTGAGGTAAACCTTCAATCCAAACAATACCTAAATTTTGCTCATCTACAGCAATGGTAAGGTTTGTAGCTGCATCAGCAGTAGTATACGTACCTAATACTGGCAAGTAATGCTTAGGCTGTATGGTTGAACTTGTTACTCCCTTTAAATGTTCAGGTAAATTAGAATCCAAAGTCACCAGGTTAGAGGCTGGTGTTGTAGCGCTTGCTGTAGCAGAAACACCAACTTTTGTTGTGTCAGTTTGAGCTGATACCGCTGTTGTGGTATTCACAGAAGTTGAATCAGTAACTACTTTAGTAGTGTCTGTTTGCGCATTAACAGTTGCAGCTAAAAACATGGCTGCGAGGACAGTGAAGATCTTGTTTTTCATACGTTGCTATTTTTAAATATGGAAAGGTTTTGCCCACATTACGCAATATTGTGCCAAAATGAAAAATCGTTCTAAAATCATGAAAATTTTATTTGTTGTTAAACATTAAACAGGCATTATTAACCTGTTGTATATTCGCTTACTAAAAAATTTGGGATTGCAGCAGACAAAAAAGAAAGAGGCGAAAAAGGTGAAAGAAGTTATTGAAGAACAAGAATATATTGAAGTTTTTGGTGCACGAGAACACAACCTGAAGAATATTGATATTGCTATACCAAAAAACAAACTGGTTGTTATTACCGGTATCAGCGGCAGCGGCAAATCTTCCTTAGCTTTTGACACAATTTATGCTGAAGGACAAAGGCGTTATATGGAAACTTTCGGCGCTTATGCACGACAGTTTATTGGCGATATGGAACGTCCTGATGTAGATAAGATTACCGGGCTTTCGCCTGTTATTTCTATAGAACAAAAAACGACAAATAAAAACCCACGCTCCACTGTTGGAACAGTTACAGAAGTGTATGATTTTTTGCGTTTGTTATTTGCACGTGCCGGTGAAGCCTATTCCTATAACACGGGAAAAAAAATGGTGAAGTGGAGTGAAGATGAAATTGTTAACAACATTTTTAAAAAATTTGATGGTTATAAAATAAGTCTTTTAGCACCATTAGTTAGAGGAAGAAAAGGACATTACCGCGAGTTGTTTGAAGAGGTAAGAAAAAAGGGATTTTTAAAAGTAAGGGTAGATGGTGAAATAAAAGATATATCACCAAAAATGCAATTGGACCGATATAAAATTCACAATATAGAATTAGTAGTTGACCGTTTAAAAGTTACACCTGATATAAGAACAAGAATCAGCCAAAGTGTACAGCAAGCATTAAAATTGGGTAAGGATTTAATGTTTGTTTCTTATGAAACAGAAGGCAAAACTTCTTCAAAAAATGGTGAGGTTGCTTATAGCCGGCAGTTAATGTGCGAAGAAACAAGCATTAGTTATGAAGAGCCATCTCCTAATTCTTTTTCTTTCAATTCTCCGTACGGCGCCTGCCCTACCTGCAAAGGTTTAGGACAAGTGTATACTGTAAGTATGCCTGCCATCATTCCAGATTATAATTTAAGCATCAACCAGGGTGGCATTGCTCCGCTTGGTGGCGAAAGAGAAGCACAAAGTTTTAAACAGGTTCAAACGCTTTCAAGAAAAAATAAATTCAGTTTAGATAAACCAATAAAAGATCTGCCTGAAAAAGTATTGAATTTAATATTGTATGGAAGGGAAGACAGCATTACCGGGGATGAATTACAATTTGATGATGAAGCAATAAATGAAAACATTTACAGCGGCGATTTTGAAGGTGTAGTAAACCAGGTAAAAAGATGGTTTGCAACAACCACGAGCGAAGCCATTCAAAGGTGGGCGGAAGCTTTTATGGAATTGACCACCTGTCAAACATGTAATGGCGCAAGGTTAAAAAAAGAAAGTTTGTGGTTTAAGATCGATGAAAAAAATATTTCTGAATTAAGTGAGTTAGACCTTGTAGAACTGATGCAATGGTTTGAAGGAATTGAAAAAAGAATTAATTCAAAACAAAACATTATTGCGAAGGAATTAATCAAAGAAATCCGCGAAAGGTTGGAATTCTTATTGGATGTTGGGTTGACCTACCTTACCCTAAATAGGCCAACAAGAACACTGAGTGGCGGCGAATCACAACGCATACGTTTGGCAACGCAAATAGGTTCGCAACTGCAAGGCATAACCTATATTTTAGATGAACCTTCCATTGGATTG
>JAKFCI010000363.1:0-3485 GCA_036676725.1 Chitinophagaceae bacterium | reverse complement strand
CACACTTCATTTACCTCTCCTACCTTTTCATAAGGTTTATCAGGCTGAATAAAATTCGTATTTGCTCTTGCGATCAGTTTATAAGGTTGGTTTTTATCAAATAAAGCCTGCCCCGCACTATAAGTAAATTTGGGCATTGTTCTGTCGTTGAAATTTGCAGCGTTGCTTCCATTATAAATTAAAAGAATGCCGCTTTCCTGTAACAAAGCATAGGGACCGGGCTCAACTAAACGGCTGTCAAAATAACCCATTCGTGGATGCAGCACCGTGATCATTTTTTTTGTTTCTTCATTCTCTTCTACTGTCCAATGAATAAGATCGGTTGATGTGGCCATAAATAAATCGGTATCGCCAAAATACATCCAATACTTGCCACTTATTTTAGTAGCAATAACTTTATCGCCCACTGCCCTTGCTACTATTGCGCCCGACTTGGACCATGTGTCTCTGTATTTGCCTTCGCCTAGAACAAGTCCATGTTTTGTCCACGTTTGCAAGTCTTTTGAAGTGGCCAAACAAAGGCGTGCGACTTTTCCGTCATAAGAGGTATATGTTAACACGTAAGTCCCTTCTTCCGTTTCAACAATTCGCGGATCTTCTATTCCTCCAGGCCATTCATATTTTTTCATGTTATCATCTGCAGGAAAAAGTACCGGTTCTTTTTGTTTGGTGAAATGCAAACCATCATTACTAACGGCCAGGCCTAACCTGGAAGTCATATTATTATCCTGCGCACGA
Source organism: Chitinophagaceae bacterium (assembly GCA_036676725.1). Lineage (GTDB taxonomy): Bacteria > Bacteroidota > Bacteroidia > Chitinophagales > Chitinophagaceae > Flavisolibacter. Next base: position 2,747 of record JAKFCI010000363.1, on the reverse strand, counting down.
TAAACCATGTAAACTTTCCCGTCTCTTACAACCGCAGAAGGATTTAATACGTTTCTTTCCTCCCATAAAACTTTTGTTTTGCGTATAGGACAATCAAACGACTGGCTGGAGGATGGCTGCATTATCGGGTTGAGGCTATCAACTTTTTCAAAATTGATCAAAGTCCAGTCGGCCACATTGTTTGAAGATTGCTTTTCCAACATTCTTTGATTGGTGCAATTGGATAGAAAAAAAGCCAGGAGGAAGATGCAGAAAATTCGCATATTAAATAATTTAGACAAATAGCCATTTTATTAGGAACAAAAACCAAAAGATAATTGTTACAATTCAAGTCCATAACTTATGTAAAATGATCTTAAGCAATCAAACTACTAGCTGTTAACATAATTTAGCTTGCCGACTCCTAATGTACTAATTAATAGAATCGGCTTAATAAAACATTTACCCGTTTTCTTTAGATTATTTTATATCTTAATAATACAAACTGCTGTATGAATAAAAAACTTCTTCTCTGGAGTATAGTTGTTGCCCTTGGCGGATTTTTATTTGGTATTGATGTCGCTGTAATCTCGGGTGCAGAACAAGAAATCAAAAAAGTATGGGAATTAACGGATGTAATGCATGGCATTGCTATTGGCGTGGCCCTGTATGGCACTGTAATCGGTGCGTTAACAGGCGGCATGCCTGCATCGCGTTTTGGCCGCAAAAAGACACTGATGATGATCGGTATCTTCTATCTCGTATCTGCAATTGGATCGGCAGTTGCAAACGATGTTTATACTTTTATGGCCTTTCGATTTCTTGGCGGTTTAGCCATTGGCGCATCATCAGTTGTAGCCCCTATGTATATTACAGAAATTGCACCTGCAAAAAACCGGGGCAAACTTGTAGCGGCATTTCAATTCAATATTGTATTCGGGATACTGGTTGCTTATTTTTCAAATTACCTGTTACAGGATATTGGTGAAGAAAGCTGGCGCTGGATGTTAGGTATGGTGGCCATTCCATCTTTTATTTATTGCGTACTTATGTTTTTTGTTCCAGAAAGTCCAAGATGGCTAATTGTACACAAAGGAGATTACAAGAAAGCCCGTGAAATATTAGAGGTGAGTGACCCGGAAGGTGTTGACGAAGCATTAAGAGCTTTACACCAATCTATAGATGAAGAAAAACAAAAAGAAAGCCTGTCTTCTTTTTTTACAAGAAGATATAGCAAGCCCATTTTTTTGGCCTTTATAATTGCTGCCTTTAACCAACTGTCGGGCATAAACGCCATAATTTATTATGCGCCACGTGTGTTTGAACTTGCAGGCATAGGCAAAGAGGCATCTTTTTTACAAAGTGCAGGCATTGGCTTTGTAAACCTGGTATTCACTATGCTCGGCCTGTATTTGATCGACAGGCTGGGAAGAAAAAAATTGATGCTGATCGGGTCAATTGGTTATATCCTTTCTTTATCAGCGGTTGCTGCCGCATTTCAATTCGGATGGTTGGGCGGAATGATCGTACCCATTTTATTATTTGTTTTCATTGCATCTCATGCAATTGGACAAGGTGCTGTTATATGGGTTTTCATCTCCGAAATTTTTCCAAATAGTGTAAGGGCTTATGGACAATCTCTTGGCAGTGCAACGCACTGGATCCTCGCAGCAATTGTTGCAAGCGTTTTTCCAATTATGGCCGAACGTTTTGGTGCAGCGCCCCTTTTTCTCTTTTTTGCTTTAATGATGGTGTTGCAATTATTGTGGGTAATATTTAAAATGCCGGAAACAAAAGGAGTACCCCTGGAACAACTTGAAGCTAAACTTCTTAATAAACCAAATAACACAAAATGGAAAAAGGAAATCATCACAGAGTAATCTGTTTTGGCGAAGTGCTTTGGGATATACTTCCTTCCGGCGCAGTACCCGGTGGCGCACCGATGAACGTTACTTATCATTTGCATAAGCAAGGGAAAAATCCGGCGCTCATCACCCGGATTGGTAAGGATGAAAAAGGAGAACAACTGGTAAATATTTTTAAGGATCATGGAGTATGTACAGATTATTTCCAGGTAGACGAAACCTACGAAACAGGAAAAGTATACGCACATCCAAACGAACAAAATGAAGTAGTTTATGATATTGTTAAGCCCGTAGCCTGGGATTTTATTGAATGGGATAACCTTTACACAAATCTTCTTGCCAATGCAGATTATTTTGTTTTTGGAAGCCTCGCTGCCAGAAATAAAACATCAAAAGAAACACTATTTCGTTTGCTTGATATAGCGAACAATAAAGTACTTGACATTAATTTAAGAGCACCGCATTTTGACCGTTTGATCGTAGAAGAATTGATGACAAAAACTGATTTTTTGAAACTAAACCTGGCGGAATTGGAATTGATCACAGGCTGGTTTTCTAATTATACAAGTATTGAAGACAGGTTACGTTCGCTTGCAGACAGGTTTAAAATTTTAAAAGTAGTTGTAACAATGGGTGAAGCAGGTGCCATTTTATTTATTGATGGAAAGATATATAGCCACCCTGGCTTTGCTGTAACAGTAAAAGATACCGTTGGTAGCGGTGATGCATTTCTTGCCGGACTTCTTTCAAAATTGATGGATAAAGAATTGCCGCAGGATGCATTGGAATTTGCTAATGGTTTAGGTGCATTTATTGCAACTAAAACCGGGGCCTGCCCGCAATACAACCTGGCAGAAGTTTTAGAAATGATAGAAGAAAAACAATTGAAAACGAACCAATATT
>JAKFCI010000362.1:0-23273 GCA_036676725.1 Chitinophagaceae bacterium | reverse complement strand
TCCGGCAAAACGTAGGCGAATTTCTTTGTTGTCAAGGGTTTGTTTTGCGCATCTACGTAAGTATCTAAATACGGTATAACCAATATAGGACCGGCAATATTTTGCCTGCCAGCCCATTTGCTGCTTACTTCTTTTATGGCTTCTTTTTGCCGTTGTTCTCTTTCTTCAATAAGATCGCGTACTAAAAATGTTGGAATAAGCAGCAGCAAAACAATGAAGCCAATCAGTAATCCTTTAATAAGTATTTTGCTTTTTTGCCAGAGAGACTCTGAGTTTGTGGTCATGATATAGATTTAAAAATTTAGATAATTAATGTTAAAAAGTACTTTGAATTACAAAGTACAGTGCCAAAAAAAATCATTTAACGTCCTTGATCATTTTCTCCAATGCCGAAATATGATCGTTAAAAGATTTTTCCCCAGCCTTTGTAATGGTATAAGTTGTGTTTGTTTTTCGTCCAATAAATCCTTTATGCACTTTTATTAATTTATGCTCCTCCAGGTTTACCAAATGCGTAGCCAGGTTGCCATCTGTAACTTCAAGCATTTGCTTTAAATCATTAAAACTTACTTCATCATTCACCATAAGAATGCTCATAACACCAAGGCGTATACGATTATCGAAAATTTTATTCAAACCTGCTATTGGATTATTTACACTCATTATTATTCCCTGCTATCTACTAATGGTATTTTTTGTTTCTTCATTTGTTCGTTCGTCGCGCCACCACATTACAAAGCCATATAAAATGTGCAACAGCCCAAAACCTGCTGCCCAAAAGTATAACCCGTAACCAATAAATTGGGTATTGATCAAACCCAAAATAATTTCGCAAAAGCCCAGGTAACGAATGTCACTCAAAGTGTACTTACTTCCGTTAACCAAAGCCAAACCATAAAAAATCAGGCTTAGTGGCGCAACAAATCGCCAGTCGTTATAGCGCAATAAAGCAAGAATTACTAACCCGCCTGTTACCAATGGAATCATCATATTTATCAAAAGCATTTTTGAGGTATGATCCCAAACAGGCATATTGTTTTTATTGGCCCTGCGCCAGGTAAAATAAATGGCAGATGCCAGTGCAGCAATTAGTACTGCCCCTGCAAGTGAAACAAGATTGAATATTAAATTTTGAAAGGCGGCACCGTTGTACCCGGCCTCATTATACTTTACGTAATATTCTTCGATCCAATCGTAAGCAAAGTAGGCACCTACAAGTGCACAAAGACCAGCAGCTATCCCGCTTAAACCACTTAAGGAAATAAAACGGCTCGATCGCTGCATTAAACGGCGAATATCTTGCAAGGCTTCTACGTGTTGGTTCTGTTCGCTCATAAAAAAGCACTTTGAATCACAAAGTAAATTTAAAAACCTGAACTTATCAACTGTTTCACAAAGAATATTTTAAATAGACTCCATTACAATTTGAGCGGCCTTTTTAATTTGGCCAGTGGTAATATTTAGTGGCGGTGAAATACGAAGCGAATTAGAAGCAAACAAAAACCAATCTGTGACCACGCCTTTTTCAATGCAGGCATCAATTACTTTTTTGCAGGTTGCAAAAGAATCAAATTCTACGGCCATCCATAAACCAAATGCATGAACAGATTTTATTTTAGGATGCACTAATAATTGTTTGAATAGTTCTGATTTTTCCGCAACGCCTTCAGTTAATTTCTCATCTAGTAAAACCTGGAAAGCAGCCATTCCTGCCGCACAACAAACCGGGTGACCGCCAAAGGTTGTTATATGCCCTAAAACAGGGTTATCAGAAAAGGCATTCATCAGGTCTCGGTTTGCAACAAAAGCTCCCAAAGGCATTCCGCCACCGAGCGCTTTCCCTAGTAACAAAACATCAGGTACAATTTCAAAATGTTCAAAGCCCCAAAGTTTTCCTGTTCTTCCAAAACCTGTTTGTATCTCGTCAAGTATCAATAAAGTTCCGGTTTGTTCGCAACGATTCTTCAATGCATATAGCCAGCCGTTTTTGGGAGGAATAATTCCAGCTTCGGCCTGGATGGTTTCTGCAACAACGCATGCGGTTTGTTCTGTTATAAATCCAAGGTCCTCGAAGGAATTATAGTTTACATGTTGCACACCAGGCAACAACGGACGATATGCATTGCGCCAGTATTCATCGCCAATAATACTTAAAGCGCCTTGCGTGGAGCCATGGTAAGAATTATTAAAAGCAACGATCTCTGGTCGGCCAGTAACACGCTTGGCCAGTTTCATGGCCCCTTCAACAGCTTCTGCGCCGGAGTTGGTAAAATAAACAGCATTTAAAGAAGGGGGTAAATGATCGGTTAACAGTTTGGCATATTGAACCTGCGGACTTTGCACAAACTCGCCATAGACCATAACATGCAAATAAGCACCTAACTGTTCCGTAATAGCTTCTATAACTTTTGGGTGGCGGTGACCAACATTTGCTACAGAAATACCGCCGATCAGGTCGATATAGTGCTTACCGGCTGCGTCGATCAATTCGCAACCTTCTGCTTTCATTATTTCCAAAGCCATTGGCGCCGTGGATGTTTGTGCAACATGATGTAGAAATAACTGGCGAAGATTCATAAAGCAACAAAGGTACTTAGGGATTTTTTTTGAACCGGACCCGAATTGTAAAACAACAATTACGAATACAAAATAGTTGCGTGATTAAATAAATGAATGATTGATTAATGCTGCGTAATGAATTGAACGTACAAGTGAGTGACACAACAAAAGCTGAAATGATAATTAATAGCCGGTTTACAAAAACTGCAAATTGCATTCGTTAATTTTGAACCATGGCATTAGTACTTCCTGTAGAAGACAATTATCCTGAATGGGGCGAGAATTGTTTTATTGCGCCAAATGCAACCATTGTTGGTGATGTAATTATGGGAAATGATTGCAGTATTTGGTTTAATGCCGTGATGCGGGGAGATGTGAACAGCATTCGCATGGGCAACAAAGTAAATGTGCAGGATGGCGCCGTTATTCATTGTACCTACAAAAAAACAAAAGCCATTATTGGCAATAATGTGTCTATCGGGCATAACGCCATAGTGCATGGTTGCACTTTACACGACAATGTGCTTGTAGGCATGGGATCGATTGTAATGGACAATGCGGTTGTACATAGCAATACCATTATTGCTGCAGGAGCCGTTGTGCTGGAAGGAACCATTTGCGAGGGTGGGTCGGTTTATGCCGGGGTGCCAGCCAAAAAAGTAAAAGAAATTGCACAAGAAAAAGTAGAAGGCGAAATCAACCGCATTGCCAATAACTACCTCGGTTATGCCAAATGGTTTCAAAGTGTTAACGAAGCCGGCAAACACCATATTGATTCAACCGGAAGCGCAGGTCATTCATTATAAGCATATTATATACATTTTAAGCCCGCGGTAACTGTTAAGATTGAAAAAGTTAATACAGATCACTATAATTTTTCAAAAAAACTTCCGTTCTTTCTGAAAGAAATAAGATCACATGAAACAGATCCGGTACATTATGATTGCAAGCTTTTTTGTTTTAATGCTTTCTTCCTGCAGTATGTTTAAACCTAAATATGGCTGTGGTACCAACGGTAAAAATGTTGGTGCCGAATCAATGTTGGATGGTAGTTCTAAAAAAACGCCAAAGTTCAAGGCATAACAATTGCTTAATGCAACATAAGTCACTGCTCAAGTGTCTTACTTTTATAAAAGTTGCTAATATGAGCCTAACCCTACGAACCGCACTAGGATGTACAGAAGCAGTCCTTGATGATGATGGTAATTTAAAACGCTTCTATCTTATCGCCGACATTCTTTCCGACGATCTTCAAGTTCGTTTTACACGCAAGGAAGATGATTTCGATGCTATTAATTGGGATTTTTCTTTCGGCAAACACTTGTTAACTCTTTGCTACAGTATTTACAACGGCGTTTCTTTACTGCCTACAAAATTAAATGCAGCGCACAAAAGAGAAAACCAGGCAGTTGTAGAACTTGCAAATGTTTTAGAAGGTAAGTTGATGAACCTTGACCGGAAACCGGCAGTATAAACTATTGCGGGGATTTTTATTTTACGGGCCGTATAACATTGTGCCGCTTTAGTTGCGTCGCACACTTGTACTTTATTTTTCTATTGTACAATTCGTGCAACAGTAATTATAGTTACTTCCATTTTTCTTCGCCCAGGCTTTCTAAAATATTATAATAGCTAATATAGCGCTCTTCATGAATTTCGCCGTTGCGTACGGCTTCTTTTATGGCACAACCCGGTTCGTTAATATGCAGGCAATTATTAAACTGGCATTGGTTAATTCGTTTGCGCATTTCCGGGAAATAGCCCGATAATTCCTGTTTTTCAATTCCAACCAAACCAAATTCTTTCATCCCTGGCGTATCTATCAACCTGCCGCCAAAAGGAAGGTCATGCATTTCGGCAAACGTTGTGGTGTGTTGCCCTTTACCACTCCATCCACTTATAATTTGTGTACGAATATTTTTTTCGGGAAAAACTGCATTTATAAAAGATGACTTACCTACACCGCTATGGCCACTAACAAGCGTTGTTTTACCTTTTAGTTTTTCTTTTAATTCTTCAATGCCTACGCCTTCTTTTATACTTACCAGGTAAACATGATAACCAATGCTTTGGTACATGTCCTCCAATTCTGCGTATTTGTCAAGTTCCTTTTGTTTGTAGATGTCTGACTTATTAAATACCACCGAAGCCGGAACGTGGTACATTTCGCAAGCCACCAAAAACCTATCAATAAATCCCTGTGATGTTCTAGGTTCTTTTAACGTAGCAATCATTATAGACTGGTCGACATTAGCGGCAACAATATGGTGCTGGCTTTTTATTTTGGGCGATTGCCTGTTGATGTAATTTTTACGGTCATGGATTTTATTGATCATGACGGAATTTTCACCTTCGTTCTCGGTAACAAAATCAACTATATCCCCGACGGCAATTGGGTTGGTTGAAGTAATATCATCCAATTTAAAAATACCCTTCATGCGGGCATTCCAAAACTTCCCGTCCTGGTCTTTTACCAAATACCAACTACCTGTAGATTTATAAACAACGCCCTGCATGATTAAGGAAATGTACGCAATAATGTAAACTTCAAAATTAACGATAGCGCCATGAACAACAACGCGGCCATGATAAAATAAGGGAACTGTTCGTCATACCGGATCTTTTCCGTTATCTCGATATTTGATTTTTCGAGCCGATCAATCTGTTCATAAATTTCCTGCAAGCCTTCTTTATTTTTCGCTCTAAAATATTGCCCGCCCGTTTGTGAAGAAATTCTTTTTAATAGGGCTTCATCGATATAAGGAGTATGCCTGTCAACTTTTTTACCATTCACTTCGCTAACAGCAACCGCACTTTCCGAACCCATTCCAATGGTGTAAACCTTCACACCTTTTGCCTTTGCAATTTCAAGTGCGGTATAAGGATCAATTAACCGGGTGTCCGGCGCTTCTTCCTTCCCATCGGTCAACAAAACAATAATCTTAGTTTTCGATTTGCTGTCAGATAAACGCTGTACAGATGTTGCCAATCCTTCACCGATCAAAGTTCCATCTTCTAATAAGCCGCTTCTCAAACTTAAAATTTGAAGTAATAAACTTTCATGATCGGTTGATAATGGAAATTGCGTAAAGCTTTCGCCGGAAAAAATAACCAGTCCAATTTGGTCTACCGGCCGGTTGCGCACAAATTCTGCTGCCATTTCTTTTGCAACTTCCAACCTGTTTGGCGAAAAATCATTCGATAGCATGCTGCCGCTCACATCGATCGATAAAATGATATCTATGCCATCGCCTTTCTTTTTATTTTGAACATCTTTTATTTGCGGCCTGGCCAAAGCAATGATTAAACACCCGATAGCAAGCAATTGCAACCAAAAAGGAAAATGAATAAAAAAGTTTTTCGACGTACGAAATTTAAAAGCATCGACCGTGCTTACAACAAATGTTGATTTTAAATTACGTGATAACTTAAAGCGCAACCAGGCAATAACCGGCAACAGCAATAAGAATGGCAATAGCCAGTTATTTTTAAATTCAATATTTTGATACCATTCGTAGAGCATTATTTTAAATTCTCAATTTCTATGATGCTTTGTTTTATTGTTTCGATGGAACTATCAATATCACTTTGGGCCGGCAGTAACCTTGCAAATTTTACCATGTCGCTTAAGCGTAAAGTTTGTACTAAAGGTTGAAATACATTTACCGCCAAACCCAATGCAGATACTTGAATTGAAAGATCATCGGTTGTTTTGGAATGGGATTGAATGCCTTTGCGCTTAAATAAATATTCGCGAAATATATCCACCAGTTCCGTGTATAAAACTTTAGCATCTGCCGGCGGATCTTTTTTTAATTTTTCAATCCTGGCTAAAGATTGTTTGTAAATGGTTTCGTCGGCTACAAATTCTTCCGTTGGTTTTTTAACCTTTTTACCTGGAAACAAAAGCACAAACAACAGCAACAATAAGATAGCTCCAATTACATACCAATACCAGTTGGAGCGAAGCGGTTTAGGCGCTTCTAAAATATCTTTGACATCGTGGTAATCCTGTTCTGGGTTAAACGGGGAAAAAGTAACATCAACAGTTATTGGTTTTGTTTTATTAGAGCCCGTAATGGCAAAAGGAGGAAGTTGCCAACGGCCCGAGTCCCAGCTTGTTAGGGTAATTACTTCGGTTAGTATTAAAGTATTTGCATTAAGTTGTGAATCAGGTTTTGACCGAACAATCACTTCAAAATGAGGGATTGAATCAACCTTTGGCCATTCTAAATTTACTTCTCTAGGAATGACGGCTTTTAAAGTAAGCTTCAATTGTTCACCAATAAAAATTACGTTTTTGTCAATTGAAGCAGAAAGTTCTACTTTTTGCGAAAAACCTAACGGACCAATAAAAACCAGTATTAATAAAAAAAATCCTTTCATTACTTGTTTCGGCTGATAAAAAATTTTTGGAGCACTTTTACATAATCTTCGTCGGTGCGAATGTGCAGCAGATCGGCACCGGCTTTTTTAAAAACATCTTTTGCATAATCAGCCAACTTAAAAAATTCCTTTTGATATTCGTTCTGCACCAATTTGCTATTGGTATCTACCCATTTTTCTTCACCTGTTTCAGCATCTTCAACCCGCAACATGCCAACAGCAGGTAATTGCATATTCATTTTATCGTACAACTTTAAGCCAATAAGGTCATGTTTATTGCCGGCTACCCGTAAGGCTTGCTGGTAATTGGCATCAATAAAATCGCTTAAAATAAAAGCAATGCTCTTTTGCTTGGTGGTATTATTAAAAAGTTTCAGTGCGGTACTTAATTGTGTTCGTTTTTTGTTGCTTTCAATTGACAATAATTCACGAAGGATATATAATGCATGCTGTTTGCCTTTTTTGGGGGGAACATATTTTTCAATTTTATCACTGTACAAGATCAATCCCACTTTATCGGTATTGTTCACTGCGGAAAAGGCAAGCACGGCAGCTATCTCCGTAGAAATATCTTTTTTTGAGGCATTAGTTGTACCAAATAAAGAACTGGCGCTAACATCTACAATGATCATTACCGTTAGTTCCCTTTCTTCTTCAAAAACCTTACTAAACGGGTGACCAAACCTTGCCGAAACATTCCAGTCAATAAAGCGAATATCATCACCGGGTGAATATTCCCTCACTTCCCTGAACGACATACCGCGTCCCTTAAAAGCGCTATGGTATTCGCCTGTAAACAGGTCGGTTGTTAGCTTCTTACTTTTAATTTCAAGCTCACGAACCTTTTTTAATATTTCGGTTGTAGTCAGCATTTTCTATAGTTAAGGCAAGCTGATTTTTTCCAATATCTGTTCCAATACATTTTGAACGGTTACGCTTTCGGCTTCTGCTTCGTAAGTTAAACCAATACGGTGCTGCAAAACATCGTTACAAATACTGCGCACATCTTCCGGAATTACATACCCTCTTTTATTTAAAAACGCTTGTGCCTTTGATGCTATTGCCAGGTTAATACTTCCTCTTGGAGACGATCCAAAAGAGATCAATGGTTTTAAAGCTTCTAGTTTAAACTGCTCCGGGTTGCGGGTTGCAAATACAATATCCAAAATGTAATTTTCAACCTTTTCATCCATGTAAATCTCACGCACCAGTTGGCGGGCATTAATGATTTCATTTACAGAAACAACCGGGTTAACTATTGGTGTTTTTAATCCTTGCACATTTTGCCTGACGATCAATTGTTCTTCTGCTCGTGATGGATATCCAACAACGACCTTCATAATAAAACGGTCGACTTGCGCTTCTGGCAAGGGGTATGTTCCTTCCTGGTCCAAAGGGTTTTGTGTTGCCAAAACCAAAAACGGATCATCTAATTTATAAGTTGCATCGCCAATGGTTACCTGGCGTTCCTGCATGGCTTCCAGCAAGGCACTTTGAACTTTTGCCGGTGCCCGGTTGATCTCATCGGCCAAAACAAAATTGGTAAAAATGGGACCTTTGCGTACAACAAACTCGTTGCGCTGCTGGTTGTAGATCATAGTTCCAATAACATCCGCCGGCAAAAGATCTGGCGTAAACTGGATGCGGCTAAAATCTGCATGTATCGCCTGCGCCAACGATTTTATGGTTAAAGTTTTTGCTAAACCCGGCACACCTTCCAGCAAAACGTGACCATTACTTAATAAACCAATTAATAAACGGTCTAACATAAAAGTTTGACCTACAATGACTTTACCAACTTCGGAACGAAGTGAATCGACAAATCTTCCTGCATAGCTTACCTTATCATTTAATTGCCGTATGTCTTCAGCAGTTTTAACCATATTGGAGTTTTAAAGCTTGAAATTTACGAAGCCTGTTAGCAAATTACCTGCCTTATTTTAATTGCCCGAGTTAATTAATGTATTTTGACAGGGATGTTTACCTTTACCATCAATTAAAATCTGTAATATGAAATACTTATTGATCCTTTCCTGCATTGGTTTAATTGCAAATACCGGATGCTCTAAAGATGATTCCGCATCAGGAGAAACAAAAACCGAATTAATTACAAAATCAAGTTGGAAATATGAAAATGCCGGTGGAGACATTGACAAGAACGGAACGATTGATATGCCACCGCCTGCGTCTTTATTACAACCATGCATAACCGATAATTTCCTGGTGCTGAATGCGGATGGCACTGGTACTATTGACGAAGGCGCAACAAAATGTGATCCAACGTTACAACAAACCACTTCAGCAAGCTGGAGTTTTTCAAATAATGAAACAGTTTTAAATTTAAGCGGCAACGGACTTTGGGGCATTAGTGGCCAGTTTAAAATTGTAACCTTAAACAGTACGCAACTTCACCTTTCAAAAGATACCACCATATCCGGAATTCCTTTAGCGTTATTGATACAGTTAAAACACTAATCAGGATAAATATTTAGCAACAATAGGCAGCCTGCGGCCAACACCAAAGGCTTTGTTGCTTACCCGGATAATGGGACAGAACTGGTTTCGCTTGTATTCTGCATTATTCACCAATTTTAATGTTCGTTCAACCAAAGCTGCATCGTAGCCTTGTGCAATTATTTCTTTCGGACCTTGCCGTAATTCAATGTATTGGTATAAGATCCTGTCAAGCACAGGATAATCCGGAAGGCTGTCGCTGTCTTTTTGGTTGGGGCGCAATTCTGCTGAAGGTGCTTTGGTTAAAATATTATTAGGAATTATTTCCTTTTCCCTGTTAATGTACCTGGCCAAGGCATACACTTGCATTTTATAGAGGTCGCCCAACACGGCTAAACCGCCGGCCATATCGCCATACAAAGTTCCATAGCCGGTAGCCAACTCACTTTTATTAGATGTATTTAATAAAATGTAACCGAATTTATTTGCCAGTCCCATTAATAAATTTCCACGGGTACGGCTTTGAATATTTTCTTCTGCAACACCAAATGGCAAACCTTTAAATAAAGGATTTAGTGTATTTAAAAATGAATCATATACAGCCCGGATCGGAACAATATCGTATTGATTACCTAAATTTTTACATAATTGTTCGGCATCTGTAACGGAATGTGATGTGGAATATTCTGAAGGCATTAATAAAACATGCACGGCATCTTTCCCCAGGGCTTCTACAGCCAAGGCTTGTACAACGGCACTATCCACGCCACCACTTGCGCCAAGGGTTGCTTTTTTAAAACCCATTTTTCCAAAATAATCACGAATGCCCAACACCAAAGCGTTTTGTATTTCGCTGATGTTTTTTTCATCCATCAGGTATTCTAAAATATCTATGTCCCTGCCAACTTCACTTGCAGCATAATAATATTTCTTGTTTCGTTTTGTATTTAAGTTTTGCAATCCAAGGTCTTCATCATTTGGTAAAGAAGCAACGGTTTGCAATTGCGCTTCTTCTATTTTAGTTTTTGGCGTATTTGCTGTAACTGTTTTTCTTTTAGACAAAACTTCCAAATCAAAAAGAGCTTCATCTTCTTCAAAATAATTCATCTCCTTTACCAAACTTCCATTGATATCATAAACCAGGCTACCGCCATCAAAAACAATTTCTGTTTGTGCGCCAACTGTATTGCAATAAAGCATGGGCAGATTATATTTTTCAACATGTGCTTCCATTATACTTCTGCGCACAACATCAGCGGCATAATTATAAGGTGAAGCAGAAAGATTCAACATTACATCTGGCTTTTCGCCAATCAATTGCTCCATTGGTGTAATACGGTACAAAGGATTATCACCAAGGTTCCATATGTCTTCGCAAATGGTAACCGCTAATTTCTTTCCTTTAAATTCAATACACTTCCAATCAAATGCGGGTTCAAAATAACGGTACTCGTCAAAAATGTCATACGTAGGCAACAAGGTTTTATGAATTTCTGCTTTGATCTCTTTTTCATATAAAAGAAAAGCAGCGTTAAATAAATCCTTGCCTTCTTTTTGCGGGTTACGAGCCGGGCTTCCTATTAAAACACCAATGGTGTCTGCATGTTCTTTAATAACATCAATGGTTTCGTAACACTTATTGATAAAATCATTGAATTCAACAAAATCTCTTGGCGGGTAACCACAAATACATAGTTCTGAAAATAAAACCAGGTCTGCACCTGCAGCTTTTGCCCTGTTAATTGCGTTAATTATTTTTTGCGCATTCGCTTCAAAGTTGCCGATGTGGTAATTTTGCTGTGCTAAAAAAATCTTCATAATCTGTTGTTGAAATCCGCTTTTGCTTCAAAGTTCTGTAATAATTCAGTAACCTTGCTTTTTACGCATTATGTTTAGATATATCCTTTTTGCAACAATTGTGCTATTAACTGCCTGTACGAACAATGAAAACAAACCCGATGTTTCAGGTATAAAAGTGAATGTAAAGATTGAGCGTTTTGAACAGGACTTTTTTAAAATTGATACAGCCAATCTTCAAGCAGGATTGAAAAGTTTAAAAGAAAAATATCCCTCTTTTTATCCCGTGTATATTCAACAAATTTTGCAGGTTGCGCCAACAGACCCTGCTTCATCAACCATTGTAAAAAATATCATTTCTGGTTACCGGCCCATAAATGACAGCATTCAAAAAAAATACAACAACCTCGGTTGGTTGGAAAAAGATCTTTCAGATAATTTCAGGTATGTAAAGTATTACTATCCTGAATATAAAGTGCCAAAGGTGATCACTTTTATAGCAACGCTTGATGCACCAGGTGCCGTATTAACGCCGGATCATTTAGGAATTGGATTACATCAATTTGCCGGAAAAAATTTTTCCGTTTACCAGGATCCTGAAGTGCAACAGATGTATCCTTATTACATTTCAAGAAGGTTTGACAAAGAATATATTCTTGCCAATGGAATGAAGGCAATTGCCGATGATATTTATCCTGACCAAAGTACCGGGCGCCCTTTAATTGAGCAAATGATTGAAAAGGGCAAACAATGGTATTTAATTACTCATTTTGTTCCTGACACGCATGATAGCATTGTAACAGGTTACACAAAAAAGCAACTTGACTGGGCAAAAGAAAACGAAGGAAATGTATGGGCTTACATTACCAAAAACGAAAACATTTATTCAATTGAACCGCATGTAATTCAAACGTACATTGGCGAAGCGCCATTTACACAAGCTATGCCTGAGGCTTCGCCTGGAAACATTGGTCAATGGATCGGCTGGCAAATTGTAAAAAAGTTTGCTGCACAGAATGAGCAATTGTCATTACAACACATACTAGCCAGCCCTCCAAAAAAAATCTTTGAAGAAAGTAAATACCGCCCTAAATAATGACCAGTGCAGACATGAGCATAACTGATCAATTAATTTAAAATCTAACTGGATTAATTGTTCTTAAATGGAGTAATCATGTCAAAGGAAGGAATGTTCACTTCAAACAACTGTTTTGTGTGCAAATTTTCCATTGAATAAGTTCCATGCATACGGCCCATTTCGGTGTGCAGGTTACAACCGCTAACATATTGATAATCTTCATTTGCATTGATGACAGGCTGCATTCCGACAACGCCTTCGCCTTCAACTTCACGATGGCTGCCATCAGAATCAAAAATAAACCAATGCCTGCTGTGTAGCTTAACAGGGAAAGAATTATGATTTTCAATGGTTATCCTGTACGCAAACATAAACTCAGATTGCAAAGGGTTTGAATAATCCTGTTGGTAGAATGCTTCCACGCTTATTTCAACACCTTCGGAAATTTTACTAACCATACCACAAGTTTAAAATAAATAAATCAAACGACGCACCATAAATATTAACGAGTAATATGGCACAATAGATTCCACAATCCTAATTTTGCGTCACAAATATTACCCACTATATGAAAATAGCTGTAGCAAAAGGCGATGGAATAGGCCCGGAAATTATGGAAGCCGTACTTAACATCTTCAAAGCCAACAAAGTAGAATTAGATTATGAATTTGTTGACATGGGTAAATGGGTGTTTGACAAAGGCTTTTCAAACGGAATGACGCCTGAAGCCCAAAGCAAAATTGAGGAATTAGGCGTTTTATTTAAAGGCCCAATGGAAACGCCTAAAGGAAAAGGAGTAAAAAGCGTGAACGTAACTGCCCGCAAAACGTGGAATACTTATGCCAATAACCGGGTATTTCAAACCTTACATGGGGTAGATACTGTTTTTTCAAAAGCAGGAATTCCAATTGATATAACGATTGTCAGGGAAAATATTGAAGATACTTATGGCGGCATTGAGCACATGTTAACACATGACGTGGCGTTAAGCCGCAGGTTTATTACTCGCCCAGGTAGCATGCAAGTGATCAGGTATGCATTTGAAATTGCAAAGAAAAAAGGCGCAAGACGTATTACTTGTGGCCACAAGGCCAACATCATGAAGCTTACCGATGGGTTGTTCCTGGAAGTATTTTACGAGATAGCGAAAGAGTATCCGGAGTTAAATGCAGATGATAAAATTGTTGATGATCTTGCTATGCAACTGGTTGTTCGACCCGATCAATTTGATGTTGTGGTAATGACGAATTTACAGGGCGATATTATTTCTGATTTGTGTGCCGGCCTTGTTGGTGGATTAGGCTTTGCACCATCCGCAAACATTGGTGATCATATTTCAATTTTTGAAGCTGTACATGGAACTGCACCTGATATTGCCGGGAAAAATATTGCAAATCCCACCGCATTATTATTAAGTGGAATTACAATGCTGAGGCATTTAGGACTGTTGGAAAATGCAGCAATAATTGAAAACGCTTTACTTTATACTTTGGAAAGCGGCGTACATACCGGTGATTTTGGTGATAAATCAAAACCGTCTGTAAACACTACCGAGTTTGCACAAAACATCATTAACAACTTTAATAAAACGCCTGTTCAAGGGGCTAAACCTATATTGCCAAATGAACCCGGCACGCCAACACCATTTAAGCTTGCAGAAAATGCGATGATGGTTTCGCAGGAAGAAGGGCAGGAAAAAATAGTTGGGGTTGATATGTTTATCGAAAGCAGGGAACAACCTGAAGTGATCGCTGAAAAATGCTTGCTTCATGGTGGTACCAAATTCAAATTGCTCAATATCAGTAACCGAGGTACTCAAGTGTGGCCAACAGGTTCAAAATATACCAACCTGGTTAACCAATATAATGTACGTTTTGAAGGCATAAATGAACAGGCATTAAATCAACAGGATATTATTGGTTTGTATGTAACCTTAAGCGCTGATTTTAAAATTTGCTCACTTGAATTATTGAATATGTGGGGCAATAAACGCAGCTATAGTTTAGCACAAGGGCAATAAATTGTAAGAATAAATAGAATAAAAAAAGGGAACCATGAGTGTTCCCTTTTTTTGTTTTTTCAATTATATTTTTTTAGTGTTCTTGAAACCGTTTTTTATTAACCATTGCAAAATTTTATCTCTCTGATCTCCTTGAATGATCACTTCTCCATCTTTTACAGATCCGCCGGTTCCACAAAAGTTTTTGAGGTTTTTTCCCAAAACTTCCAGGTCATCTTCTTTGCCAATAAAACCAGTAATTAAAGAAACTGCTTTCCCGCCGCGCTGTTTGGTTTCTAATTTTATTTTTAATTTTTGCTGTTGCGGGTCAAGTGTTTCTTGCGAATGAAGCTCTTCTTCTTCAAACTTAAAATTAGGATCGGTACTGTAAACAAAACCTCTTTTATCGTTTGGATTTTTTTTACTCATATTAGAAAAGTGTGAGGTTAAACAATAACAGCTTTTAGGCTTAGGTCAACGCTTTTTGCCTGGTGAATTAACCCGCCAACACTTACAAAGTCAACACCCGATTCAGCGTATTGTTGAATTGTATTTAAATTGATACCACCGCTTGCTTCTGTTTCAAAATCTTCTCCAATCATTTCCACAGCTTGCTTCACCATTTGCGGGTTGTAGTTATCAAGCATAATTCTTTGCACCTTTCCTTTTCCAACAGCCATCACTTTATTTACATCTTCAAGGCTTCTTGTTTCTACTTCTATTTTTAAATGAGGATGGTAACGCTGCACATAATCATAAGCTCTTTCAATAGCTTGTTCAATGCCACCACAATAATCAATATGATTATCTTTTAGCATGATCATATCGTACAAACCAAAACGATGGTTTACACCACCACCAATGCGAACCGCTTCCTTTTCTAACAACCTAAAATTTGGTGTTGTTTTCCGGGTGTCTAAAAGTTTGGTTTTGTATCCTTTTAATTTATCGGTGAATTGTTTTGTTAGGGTAGCAATGCCACTCATTCTTTGCATGATGTTTAATGCAAGTCGTTCGCACTGTAGTATGGTGTGCACATATGTTTCAACTTCAAAAGCCACATCACCAAATTTCATTTCTTCTCCATCTTGTTTATGAATAATAAAATTTGATGAAGGCTTTTTATATAAAAATAATTTCTGCGCCACATCTACTCCAGCTAAAATGCCATCTTGCTTAATTTTCAATATAGCTTTCCCCTTTGCATTTGCAGGAATACAACAAAGTGTTGAATGATCGCCATCACCAACGTCCTCCTGCAATGCAGCATCTATTAGTTTATAAAGCTTTTCATCAAAATCGAACATGAAGCAAATATACCACCTACCAAACGGTGAAATTTTTGAGAGGGTACCTTTTTCTTATAGGCAAAAAAAATCCCGCTTAATTAAAAGCAGGATTTTATAAAAACAATATTTTTAGTTGGGTTGAAATTTAATCTGTTTAACAAGTTGTTTACCATTTTTACTTTTCATAAAAATGTAAGTGCGGTAATTGCCTGCTTTTGTTTGAAGTGTACCAATGCAAAACTGGTTGCCCCCATTATCGCCTTTGTGTTTTACTTCAAAATTTCGAACGCCGTTATTGGCAAAAAAATCCTGGAGTATCATCAGGGCCTGTGCACGGCTATAGGTATCAGTTTTGTCTGGCAAGGAAATTTCAATATTATCATCAACATACTTTGCTAATTCGGTTGCATTTCCGGAACGCAGAGCAGAAATAACATCATCTAAACCAGCAATGGGTTTAAAGGCGGTAAGACCTGTAAAAACAAGAGAAAAAGCAATGAGTAAAATATTTTTCATGTGGGTTGTTTTGTCGCCTGTGGTTAGTCGAAAAAGTATGCCACAAGCGGCGAAACTTTTGTTTCAGCACTAATATAAACAAAACCTTTACGTTTTAATAGCTTTGCATTTCTTTTCAAAACAGAAACTATCAATATGTCTCAAAAAAAAGTCATCCTTGTCATCATGGATGGATGGGGTCTTGGCAAAGTAAAATCTTCCGACGCTATTCAAAACGCCAACGTTCCTTTTGTAAGTTCTTTGTATTCAAAATATCCCAACACCACTTTAGTTACCTGCGGCGAAGCGGTAGGCTTACCGGAAGGGCAAATGGGCAATTCTGAAGTAGGCCATCTTAACCTTGGTGCCGGCAGAGTTGTTTACCAGGAATTACAACGTATAAATGTAGCGGTGAGAGAAGGCATGTTCTTCCAAAATGAAAAATTGCTGGCTTCCATTAATTATGCCTTACAAAATAACAAGCCGTTACATTTAATTGGTTTGGTAAGCAATGGCGGTGTACACTCTCACATCAATCACCTAAAAGCAATTTTAGATGTTTGCAAACAAAAGGCATTGACAAAAGTTTTTATTCATGCTTTTACCGATGGCAGGGATTGTGATCCAAAAAGTGGTGCAGCATTTATAAGAGAACTGCAACAACACATAGATATTACGACAGGCGCTATAGCTACTGTTTGTGGCCGCTATTACGCCATGGATAGAGATAACCGTTGGGAAAGAGTAAAGCTTGCGTACGATGGTTTAGTTCATGGTATTGGAGAAAAAGTAAATAATGCCGTCGATGCAATTAACCAATCATATTCTGTTGGCATAAGCGATGAATTTATAAATCCCACAATAATTATGGGTGAAGATGATCAGCCAATTGCTAAAATTGAAAATGGTGATGCAGTGCTATGTTTTAATTTCCGTACCGACAGGTGCCGCGAAATAACGAAGGCTCTAACACAGGCCGACTTCCCGGTATACAACATGCACAAACTTGATTTGCATTATACTACAATGACAGAATACGATGCAACATTTGTAAATGTGCACGTAATTTTTGAAACGGATAATTTAAATAACACATTGGGTGCGGTTATCGAACAGCAAGGGTTAAAGCAAATTCGCATTGCTGAAACAGAAAAATATCCCCACGTTACTTTCTTTTTTAGTGGTGGCAGGGAAGATCCTTATGAAGGTGAACAACGCATTATGATATCCTCGCCAAAAGTGGCTACTTACGATCTGCAACCCGAGATGAGTGCATTTGGTGTTACTGATGCCATTGTTACAGAAATTAATAAAGCAGAAGCCGATTTTATTTGCCTGAACTATGCTAATGCAGATATGGTAGGTCATACCGGATTTTGGCAAGCTGTTATAAAAGCCGTAGAAACAGTTGACCAATGCGTTGAAAGAGTAGTTACAGCTGCATTAAACAACAATTACACTGTTTTTTTAACTGCCGATCATGGAAATGCAGATTACATGATCAACGAAGATGGCTCCCCAAATACGGCACACACATTAAATCCTGTTCCGTTATTTATTATAGATAATAATTGGAAAGGAAATATTAAACCTGGAAAATTAGGTGATATTGCGCCCACTATTTTAACCATGATGCAGCTTCCTATACCGTTAGAAATGACCGGTAGTGTTTTAATTAATTGACTTAATTGAAATGGATTTTCGCTGGTGAAAAGTGATGAGAAAAAAGAGTTTTTATATTATACCAATTATTTTTTCGCTGCTCATTGCAAGCCCGTTGTTATTTATGGCCGGTTTGCAAACTTTTCAAGTATACGTAAGGCAGCGCATGGAGTTTTCCCTCAAACGAAATGATCTGCAAACACTTACTTTTTCTGCAAGCAAAGTACAATGGGTAGAAGCAGGAAGAGAAATTCTCGTGGAAGGAAAAATGTTTGATATAAAAAGTTATTCAATAAAAGATGGAGTTTTTACTGCACAAGGTATGTTCGATGAAAAGGAAACGAAAGTTGTAAACCTGCTTCAGGGCCACTTTACTGATTTTCAACAGGACTTCATGGTTGTAAAATTGCTCCTGCTAGCCCAATGTTTTATAGCCTTGGTATATTTTAGCTATTCATTATTTTCAAATCAAAGGTTTTTAAAAGCACCGGGTTTTTTCATAAATAATTATATAAATCCTTATTTATTAATTACATCGCCGCCGCCTAAACGCTTGCTTCACGTTTAGTTTGATTTTAATTTATATCCCTCATTTAATTCAATTTTAAAATGCAAAAAGCTTTTGCGCTGGGCATGGGCCTTGCCCTATCTATATGTGCGTACGGTCAAAATGATTCGACGATCATCAATAAAAATCTCGAGGAAGTCATTATTTATTCGAATAAATTTTTAGAAAATAAAAAAAATATTGTTCAAAAAGTTGATGTTATTTCTACCAAACAAATTACCCAACTCAATTCACAAAACACCGGCGACCTGTTAAGCAATACAGGAAATGTATTTGTACAAAAAAGCCAGCAAGGCGGCAGCAGTCCTGTTATTCGTGGATTTGAGGCGAGCCGGGTGTTATTGGTGATTGATGGCATCAGGATGAATAATGCTATATACCGTGCAGGCCATTTACAAAACGTAATAACGGTAGATCAAAATATGTTGGAGCGGGTCGAAGTTTTATATGGACCTGCATCAACCATTTATGGAAGCGATGCATTAGGTGGTGTGATTCATTTAAGAACCAAATCGCCACTGTTATCCTCAAGTGGAAAATTACTTGTTAAGGGTGCTGCATTTGCACGCTACAGTAGTGCATCTAATGAAAAAACCGGGCACCTTGATTTCAGTATTGGCGGAAAGCAACTTGGCTGGCTACAGTCCTATAATTTTAGCGATTTCGGCGATACCAAAATGGGCAGGAATTACCCGGATAAATATCCTGATTTTGGAAGACGGAAGCAATATATCACCCACATAAACGGGGTTGATTCTATTGTAAAAAATGATGATGATCGCATACAACGTTTTTCCGGGTACCAGCAATGGGACATCACGCAAAAATTTTTGTACAAACAATCAAACAGGATCAACCATTCTATAAACCTGCAACATTCAAATAGCAGTAATGTGCCGCGTTACGACCGGTTACAGGACATTAGAAATGGAAGCTTAAGATTTGCAGAATGGTATTATGGGCCGCAAAAACGAAATTTAGCAGCTTATGAATTAAATGTTGACAGTTCTGGATTCTTTACCAATCTAAAAGCGCTCATTAGTTTCCAACAAATTGAAGAAAGCCGCCATCAACGTGATTACAAACGATATGACAGGCTGGATAACCGGTTAGAAAAATTAAATGTTTGGGCCTTTAATATTGATGGCCGCAAACTATGGAAAAGGCATGAGCTAACAACAGGAATTGATGGTCAATTCAATGATGTACGATCAACAGCATTTAGAAAAAATATTCTGACAGGTGAAGAATCCAAATTAGATACGCGTTACCCGAACGGGGAAAACAACATGAATAATTTCGGGATTTATGCCCAGCATATTTTTAAATTTTACGAGGGGAAATTAGTATTGAATGATGGGGTTCGTTTACAGGCAACTTCATTACATTCAACCATTGCAGATAATTCTTTTTTCAATTTTCCCTTTACTGAAATTGAACAAAATAATTTAGCATTAACGGGCAATATTGGTTTGGCTTATATGCCATCTGATGCAACAAGAATTAATTCAAGTATCTCAACCGGCTTTCGTGCACCAAATGTTGATGACGCCTCAAGAATTTTTGAATCAAATACAGCTTCAAAACAATTGATCGTTCCCAATCCGAATATCGATCCGGAGTACACGTACAATGTTGACCTGGGTATTGCGCAGCATTTATTTTCGAATGTACGGCTGGAAGTAACCGGTTTTTATACCTGGTTTAAAAATGCAATAGCCCTGGCACCTTTTCAATTTAAGGGGAAGGATTCTGTTGATTACAATGGTAGTACAGTAAAAGTATTTGCCAATCAAAATGTAAATAAAGCATTTTTGTATGGGTTCAATGCCAGCGTTTCCGCAGCGTTTTTAAACCATTTTAATCTTTCATCTACCATAAATTATACGCATGGGCGCTTAAAACCATTGGGCAACCCGCGTATACCTTTAGATCATATTCCACCTTTATATGGAAAAACAAGTTTAAACTACAATAACCAAAAATTGAATTTTGACTTATATGTCTTATACAATGGATGGAAAAAAATTGAAGAGTATAACCCAAGCGGTGAAGACAATGCGCAATATGCAACAAAAGATGGTACGCCTTCCTGGCTAACGCTGAATTTAAAATCCAGTGTTGAATTGAATAAATATTTTTCTCTGCAAGCAGGTGTTGAAAATATTTTAGACCGTAATTACCGGTATTTCGCATCGGGATTTTCGGCCCCGGGTAGAAACTTTATTTTGGCATTAAGATGTGTTTTTTAATTATACGTTAAGCGATTTTTCAAAAACCGGTATAAAAACCGGTTTTTTTTATAATTCTCTGACAATTAGTGCAGCATTCGCCTTAAAAAAATGTCTAACTTACAGGCACCCACACGGATATTAATATATGACCGAGGAAGCCCTCTTACAAGGATGTATTCATAATAAAGCTGCAGCACAAAAAGAACTGTATCAAAAATACAGTCCGAAAATGCTGGCAGTTTGTTATCGTTATGGTCACAACCGCGAGGATGCCGAAGACATGTTACAGGAAGGTTTTATAAAAGTGTTTACACAAATACACACTTTTGAAAACCGCGGCTCTTTGGAAGGTTGGGTAAGAAGGATCATTGTTCACACTTGCATTAATATTTTGAAAAAGAATAAGAAATTCAACGAAAGTGTTGATCTTATTCATGCCACAACAATGCAAGTACGTGAAGAAAATATTCCTTCCATTATCCAGGCTAAACAGGTAATTGAGTGTATCAGGCTTTTGCCTATCGGTTATCGAACGGTTTTAAACTTGTATGCTATTGAAGGATTTTCGCACCGCGAAATTGGAGAGATGCTGGACATTGAAGAAAGCACAAGCCGCAGCCAATATACCAGGGCAAAAGCAATGCTGGAAGATGTTTTAATTAGAAAGAGAATAATCCATAAGCCTAAGGAACCGCAGGAGCTGAAAGTTGCTTCCGGAACCAGTTAATCCTTAACCCTAAATAGCTGCCACAGTATGTTGAGTAATTTTACAAATGACGAATTCGAGAAGTTTCTGAAAAAAAATTCAGACGGACTTCGACTACATCCTGCCGAAAAGGTTTGGAAAAATATTTTTCACAAGCTCAATGAAAGACGCAGGCGAATAGGTTTTGCAACAGGTGCTTTCTTTTTAATTACATCGCTTCTTGGATATTTTGTTGTGCAGAATAAAGAAGGAATTAAACCACTTACACCTCTTCCTTCAGAAGTTAATAATTCCAGTGAGTATTCTAATTCCACAGCTAACAAAACTTTTACCGATAAAGCTGTTATAAAAAATACAGGCGAAAACGATTTAATTGCAGAGGACCTTGCTG
Organism: Chitinophagaceae bacterium; assembly: GCA_036676725.1. GTDB lineage: Bacteria > Bacteroidota > Bacteroidia > Chitinophagales > Chitinophagaceae > Flavisolibacter. The sequence continues at coordinate 1,655 of JAKFCI010000362.1, read as the reverse complement.
TTATTCAGCAACCAAAAAACAAAAAGCAAACAGCCATCATCAGGCAGTTGTATACAGGAGCTGCTCGTGAAAGAAAAATCCAGGAAGAGAAAATTGCTCATTTAACCGGTGAAGAAAAACCGTTTAGCATGACTGTAACAGATGATACTTATCCACTGCCTGCAAGTCCAAAAAGCAATGAAAAAAGCATAGCAAAAATTAGCGAGGAATCTGATAAGTTACTTACCATCGAAAGTGTTACGAACGCTTATAAATTTATTTCTAAAAAGAAAAAAGCAAGCTTCCAGTTCTTTTTCACGCCAACCATTAGTTATAGAAAACTGACAGAAAATAAAACCTACATGCGTTCGGTTCCCCAAAATTCTGTGGGTATAAACTATGCAGTTTTATATAATGTAAATCAGGCCGTTACTCATAAACCGGATATGGGTTTAGAATTGGGCTTTGCAGCAAAATATCCAATTGCCAAAAATTTGAAATTAAAAGGTGGCTTGCAATTTAATATGAGCCGGTACGATATTAAAGCCTTTGATTATCCTACAGAATATGCAACCATTGCTTTAAATAATTCTAACGGGGTTGGCTATACAGGTTCAAGATCCAATCACCGCAATTTTGGTGCAACCGGTGTTAATGAAGACTGGTTACAGAACATGTACTTCCAGCTTTCTGCTCCTGTAGGTGCTGAAATAAGGCTCGGTGGAAATAAGAACACCAGTTTTGGCGTAGCCAGCACTATTCAACCAACCTATGTAATTAGCGACAGGGCTTATTTAATTTCTACCGATTACAAGAATTATTCTGAAGTGCCTTGGTTAATGCGTCGTTGGAACGTTGCTACAAGCGTTGAAACATTTGTTTCTTATTCAACAGGAAAAATGAACTGGCAGGTTGGGCCGCAGGTTCGCTACCAGTTATTATCAAGTTTTGTTGCTGAATACCCGGTTAAAGAAAACCTTTTTGATTTTGGTTTAAAAGTGGGTGTTTCTTTAAATAATGACAAAAAAAGTTCTGACAATAAATAGCGCCACACTAATTGCTTTTCATATCCCGCCTAATCCGCGGGATTTTTTATGAAGGTTTAACAAGGCAAAGGCGGCAATGGCAATGGTTCTGGCAGACATAAATTAATTTTGCTTCAACAATTAAAGCCTTTGGTATTCGCCTTATTTAAATCCATTTTTAAAAACCTAAGGCATTAATTTTATTTTATGAATAAATGGTTCGCTTCTGCTATTATCTTAATCCTTATCTCTTGTAAATCAAAAAAAGAAGATGATGCCAATGCAGCCTTTTTCCCGGTTTCCTCATTTATCAAAAGCCAGGTTGCCCAGGTCGATAGTTCGCTTAACCGCATCATGAAAATTGAAACGGCTAATGGCGCATCTGATACAGTTTACATCCCGAGAGAAGAATTTCGCAAGCAGGCAAAAGACTTTTTGAATCTTCCCGATATTACTACCAATAAATTAAAAGATGATTATTCGGAAACGCAATTATATGACGAGGACCTGGAAAGAATAATATTGAATTATACACCGAAAGAACAAGATGCAGAGATAAGAAGGCAGGAAGTTATCATTAAAGCAAACGAAGTTTCAGGTGATGAAGTGAAGTCCATTTTTATTGATCAACTATTAGATAATAACGACAGC
>JAKFCI010000361.1:0-17124 GCA_036676725.1 Chitinophagaceae bacterium | reverse complement strand
GTGGTGTGTTTTGGTAAGACCAATTTGCCGGGGTTGAAAACTGGAACTTTAAAACGGGATGATAAAAAACATTATTCTCTAAATAACCACCTTTCGGATCTTCACCGTAGATCAAACCGTCAATTTTTTTCAAATATTCGTTCCTGTTTTCCTGGGGGTTGGTAAGCTTCAATTTTGCCTGCCATTCTGTTGCCAGTTTATCTACAGTTACCAAACGATCGCCTGGGTTTGGATGGGTTGATAAAAAAGTAGGCAATTCGCCGCTTCCGTTATCAGCTGATTTTCTTTCTAAAGTTTTAAAAAAACCTGCCATCTCATGGGCATCGTAACCAATTTTAGAAGAATATTCAACACCTAATTCATCAGATTCTCTTTCCGCATCTCTGCCAAATTTCAAAAACAACAAGCCTAACCCTTGGGAAGCAGCTTCGGCAAACTGGGCTAATTCAGGTGCAATTACAATTCCTGCTATTAAACCAAGCTGTCCCAAAATCGCATTTCTTTGTTGGGCTACGGAGTGACGGGCTGTAATGTGTCCTATTTCGTGCCCAAGTACACCGGCAAATTCAGCTTCATTATTAAAATGCGCCATAATGCCCCTGGTAAAATATACATAACCACCTGGCACAGCAAAGGCATTCAATACTTCGGAATCGACTATTTTAAATTCGTAATTAAGATTAGGACGATGGGAAATGGCAGCCATTGCTTTTCCTTTCTGGGTGATGAAGTCCTGCAAAGCTTTATCCTCGTATAAACCAAACTGGGCCACAATTTGCGGGTCAGCTTCTTTGCCCATTGCTATTTCCTGTTCTTCGGACATTAGTACGACCTGGCGCTTGCCGGATACGGGGTTCCTGGCACAGTCAGAGAAAAGGAAAAGAGTTGCACTTAAACAACTTGCCAAAAGAATTTGTTTCATAATTACCTGATTTTTTATATAAACTGAACAGCCTTATATATGCAACACCAATGCCAGTGTTAAAAAAATGAATAAACGTTTAACCTATTCAGTTAGTCTGCGCTAATGCTGCCGCCAAATTCCCGAAATATTATAATCCATTTCCATTTCCGATAAAGTTTTATTTTTCAGTTATGAAAAAAATATGGGGCTTTGGATTGTTGATGTGTTTATCGCATTTAAGTTGGGCACAAAACTTTTACCTGCTTGCTGGCACCTATACAGGTGAAGGAAGCAAGGGCATTTACGTGTACCAATTTGATTCGAAAACAGGCAAGGCGAAACTTTTAAGTAGTACAGATAGTACAACCAATCCTTCATTCTTAACAGTTTCTGCTAATGGAAAATTTATTTATGCAGTTAATGAAACGGGCGGTGATGATCCAGGTTATGTAAGTGCCTTTTCGTTTGATAAAAAAACCGGGAAAATTAAATTGATGAATAGCCAAAAAACGGGTGGCGACCATCCGTGTTATATTACCATTGACAAAACCAATAAATGGTTATTGGTTGGCAATTATTCGGGGGGAAATGTTTCTGCGCTACCAATCAGGAAAGATGGTTCAATTGATTCGTTAGCTCAATTAGTGCAACATACAGGAAGCAGCGCAAACCAGGAGCGCCAGGAAAAAGCACATGTTCATGCTACGGTTTTATCGCCTGACCAAAAGTATTTGTTTACGCCAGACCTTGGTATAGATAAAGTAATGATCTATCCATTCAATGCAAATGCAAAAAAACCATTGAAAGAAGCAGGAGCAAAATATATAAAATCTTTGCCCGGGAATGGACCACGTCATATGGAATTTCACCCAGGTAAAAAATTAGCTTACCTAATTGAAGAATTGAGTGGAACTGTATCTGTATATAAATATGTAAACGACAATTTGAAATTCTTTCAACGTATTTCCACACACCCGAAAGATTATAAAGGAAGTAAGGGCAGCGCCGATATACACATTAGTCCTGACGGAAAATTTTTATATGCTACAAACCGTGGCGATGCAAATACAATAACTATTTTTTCCATTGCAAATGATGGCAGGTTAAGCTGGAAAGGATACATGTCTACCGGTGGCGTACACCCGAGAAATTTTATGATTGACCCAACAGGTAACTGGTTGCTCGTAGCCAACCGCGATTCAGATAACATAGTGGTTCTTAAAAGAAACAAACAAACGGGTTTATTGCGCAATACTGGAAACGATGTTAAATTATCTATGCCAGTATTTTTAAAAATGATCAAATAACTTTTTATAGTTAGCCTGCACAATTGCTGCATTAATAATAGAAAGTACAAGTGAGTGACACAACCGGTGCTGATAAGATTTACAAAAGCTGGTAAAATAAAACAAGCCCCCAAAAACCGGGGGCTTGTTAATTACGTGCATTTTAAAATATTATTGGTAGGCTTTATCGTGAACGCTTTTAACGGCACGCCCCGACGGGTCCTGCATTTTTTTAAATGCTTCATCCCACTCCAGCGCCACCGCTGTACTGCAGGCAACAGAAGGTTCGGAAGGCACACACTTAGCGGCTTCATCACCGGGAAATAATTCACTGAAAATACTACGGTAAAAATATTCTTCTTTTGATCTGGGTGTATTAATTGGGAAACGGTAAGCAGCATTTTTTATTTGTTCATCACTCACTTGTTCGCCAGTAATTTTTTTCAACGTATCTATCCAGCCATAACCAACGCCATCAGAAAATTGCTCTTTTTGTCTCCACGCAATTTCGGGCGGCAGGTAATCTTCAAAAGCTTTGCGCAAAATATGTTTTTCAATTTTGCCATTGCTGCCGCTCATTTTATCTGCGGGGTTAATGCGCATTGCAACATCCATAAATTCTTTATCTAAAAATGGAACACGGCCTTCTACACCCCAGGCAGCAAGTGATTTATTTGCACGCAAACAATCATACAAATGAAGCTTGCTTAATTTACGAACTGTCTCTTCGTGAAATGCCTGCGCATTGGGCGCTTTATGAAAATATAAATAGCCACCAAATAATTCATCCGCTCCTTCGCCACTTAATACCATTTTTACACCCATTGATTTAATGACTCGTGCCAATAAATACATAGGTGTTGAAGCCCGGATGGTTGTTACATCATAAGTTTCTATATGATAAATAACATCACGTAAAGCGTCCAAGCCTTCTTCTATTGTAAAATTTACTTCGTGGTGTACAGTGCCGATGTGGTTGGCTACTTTACGGGCAGCAGCCAAATCAGGCGATTCTTTTAAACCGACAGCAAATGAGTGCAATTGAGGCCACCAGGCATCTTTAAGATCTTCTGTTTCTACACGACGTGCAGAATATTTTTTTGCGATGGCTGAAATAATAGAAGAATCTAAACCGCCGGATAAAAGCACACCATAAGGAACATCTGACATCAGCTGGCGATGGACGGCTTCTTCCAGGGCTTTTCTTAAATCAACAATATCAGATTTATTGTTTTTTACATTTTCGTATTCTGTCCATTCGCGGTTGTACCATCTTTTTAATAAACCTTCTTTGCTGTATAAATAATGTCCTGGTAAAAATTCTTCTATCTTTTTGCAAACACCTACAAGGCATTTTAATTCTGAAGCAACATAAAAATCGCCGAATTCATCCCAACCCATATAAAGCGGAATAATGCCCATATGATCCCGTGCAATTAAATACGTATCCTTTTCCTGGTCGTATAAAGCGAAAGCAAATATTCCATTCAGGTCTTCTAGAAAATCAACGCCTTTTTCACGGTACAAAGCAAGGATCACTTCGCAGTCCGACTCGGTTAAAAATTCATAAGGCTGTTTTAAATTCTTTCTTAGTTCGCGGTGATTATAAATCTCTCCATTTACTGCAAGCGCTAATTTGCCATCGGCGGTCTTTAATGGCTGCTTGCCCGAAGTCGGGTCAACAATTGCAAGACGCTCATGAACAAGAATGGCTTTCTCATTCATATAAATGCCTGACCAATCGGGACCGCGGTGGCGCTGCTTGCGTGACATGCTTAAGGCCTGTCCTCTTAATTCCTCTGCATTTTTTTTCAGGTCAAAAACTCCAATGATGCCGCACATAATTTCAGTTTAAAAGTTATAAAAAAAGCCCCGCTTTTTTAGCGGGGCTTGTATAAAATGACAATATCCTCGCTTATAAGAGCAGGGTATTATTATTATTGTTGTTGATCGTGATAAATTGCTTCATCTTATTCGAATATACAGATTATTGAATTACGCTTTTATAAAGTTAGGGGCTTTGCTTTTTCTTTATAGATATTTTAGCAAAAAGCAATTACTTATTTTCCTTCAAAACCATATCAATAGTAATGGCGGTAGCAACAATATTCATTTTATTACGATCTTCTGCATATTGTTCATCAATGGTTACCAAATACTTATCGGCAGATGTAAATAACTCCTTTGCCATCCCCGCCCATTTTTTTGTAATGGTCCCAATATTATTTCCTTCACCGTCTTTTATTGAAAAATTCCAGGCTTTCCAGTCTCCATTGATCTCACCTATTTGAATATTATTTTGATCGAGAATAATAAAACGTGGTTTAAGCATGCGGAATTTTTGCTTGATGGAACCAGATAAATTTCCTTGTGCATCTAAAATGTTTATTCGCGAAAGCCAGAAAGTCCAGCCGCGTTTTATGGTAACCAAAACCTGTTGGTTATTATCTACAATCTCCAATGTAAAAGGAAAAATTGCTTTGCTTAAAACAAGTCGCAACACTTTATGCCATCCGGGTACTTTCTGTACAATACTTCCAACATGTGTGGCCGTATTATCGTACACTTTGTACTCGTTGTGAAATTTGAAAAATCCTAATTTTTCATCTATAAAATACTCATTGCTTTCAAAAAATTCAGGGAAGAAAATTGACTTGGGTTTGGTTGCTTCTGCAATCATAAGAAATTAGTTTTTGCCAAGATGCAAAAAATGATTCAAAAAGTAAAACCAAATACCAATTATTTTTTAAGCATACACTTGTTGTTGCACTTTAGTAACAAGCTCATTAAAATCAAAAGGCTTCGATAAAAAATCATCCACCATACAATCTTTATTCACTTTGCACTCATCACCAGACATGAGAATTACATGAATAAAACTTGTGAGAGGATTTGTTTTTAATTGCTTGCAATAAGCAACGCCGTCTTCATCACCAAGACAAACATCTAATAACATTAATGACGGCTGATGTATTTTTAATTTTCGTTCGGCTTCTTCTATTGTAGATGCTAAGAAGGTTTCATAGCCTTGTCCTTTCAATATGATCTGGGTAATTAATAACAGATCTTGATTATCGTCAACCAACAGGATTTTTGGAATCATATCTGGTGTTTTTAGGAATAGCAAAAACATTTAGGCAAATACCTTTCCAAAAACGCTTTTTGGTGGATTACTTGTTTGAATTACAACAATTTAAAGGAAAACATCCCAGGCAAATCGCAATAAGGTACCAACAACAATAATTAAAAAAAAGATGCGAATAAACTTATTGCCTTTTACAATAGCCAATCGGGCGCCTATAAAACCGCCTAATGCATTGCAGGCCGCCATGGGCAATGCGGCAAGCCAGATTATTTTACCCTGGATAATGAATAAGGTAATGGAGCCCAGGTTGGTGGCCAGGTTTACCATTTTAGCATGTGCAGATGCCTGTAAAAAATCAAAACCAAGTAAAGCTATGAAAGCAAGTATTAAAAAGCTGCCTGTACCCGGGCCAATAAAGCCATCATAAAAACCTATAATCGTACTTATTAATATGGCAAAAATCAATTCTCTTTTTGGGTTTGCAATTCGTTCACGCTGCTGGCCGAAATCTTTTTTTGTATAGGTATAGACAGCAACAATAGAAAGCACAATTAATAAAACGGGCTTCATAAAGCTGTTGCTCACAAATAATAATAATTGCGAACCTGCATAGGCAGAAAAAAAAGCAATGGTACATAAAAGCGCCAGCAAATTCCAACGCATGGGCACCCGTTTTACATATTGCGCAGCAGCAAAAGATGTTCCGCTAAAAGAAGGAATTTTAGTTGAAGCCAAAACTGCAGCAACAGGGTGTGCCTGTAAAATTATTAATGCGGCAGGTGTTTGTATCAATCCGCCACCGCCAACAATTGCATCAACAAAACCGGCGGCAAAAGCAGCTATGCATAAAAAAACAATGTGATGCAGTTCTATTGTCATTCAGGGTAGCGAAAATAATTGAATACTTATTGCAACCCTGTTCTTTTTACCAACCATCACCATCAATAGCATTGCCTATTCCACCTAACAGGCTTCCTTCATCTTTACGTTTTACCGTGTATTGCAAAATACGATTAGCTAACCTGCTAATGGGCAACGACTGGATCCAAACTTTACCCGGGCCACGTAATGTTGCAAAAAACAATCCTTCTCCACCGAAAATTGTATTCTTTATTCCACCAACAAATTGAATATCGTAATTACAACTCGGCGTAAATGCTACAATGCAACCCGTATCAATTTTCAATACATCCCCGGTATTTAATTGTTTTTCTACTATATGTCCGCCGGCATGTACAAAAGCCAACCCATCGCCTTCCAGTTTTTGCATAATGAATCCTTCACCTCCAAATAAACCTGTTCCCAACCTGCGCTGAAATTCTATGCCTACCTGCACGCCTTTGGCTGCACATAAAAAAGAATCTTTCTGGCAAATCATTTTTCCACCGAGCTGCGCCAGGTCCATTGCTATTATTTTCCCCGGGTAAGGCGATGCAAAGCTTACTTTTTTCTTGCCGCCACCAACATTGGTAAATGCAGTCATAAACAAACTTTCGCCTGTAAGCACCCTTTTGCCTGCCGACATTAATTTACCGAGAAAACCTTTTTCCTGGCCGGTGCCATCGCCAAAAATAGTTTGCATTTGTATGCCGTCATCCATCATCATAAACGAGCCGCTTTCTGCAACTGCGGTTTCATTCAGGTCCAGTTCAATTTCCACACATTGCATTTCTTCGCCGTGAATGTGATAATCTATTTCGTGGGTTTGCCTGTAGTTCATTATTGAAAGTTTATCAATTCTAAATTTCACAAGTTTACGTGTTATTTCAACAAGCCTTAATTTCTTTTAATCATTTTATTGAGACAATGTGTTTAAGATGCGCACCTATAAACAAGGTAACTTTTAAACCAGCTTAATAACGACACAGCATTTGATTATGAATGGCGAAAAATAAGTATGAACGGTTACGGTCGGTACAGCTTAATGAATTATTTTGTCGTCCTATCTATTACAAAAATTCCATTTTAATTATGAAACAAAGAGCATTGGTGCTGTCCGGCGCTTTGTTATTGCTTGCCAGTATGGCATCGGCACAAACAAAGCTGGTAGAAAAAATTACCAAAAAAGGTACTGAAGTAGTTATTCCCTACGAAAAGTATATTTTATCAAATGGCTTAACCTTGATCGTTCATGAAGATCACAGCGATCCGGTGGTGCATGTAGATGTAACCTACCACGTAGGTTCTGCACGTGAAGAAATAGGGAAATCTGGTTTTGCGCATTTTTTTGAACACATGATGTTCCAGGGAAGCGATAATGTAGGCGACGAACAACATTTTAAAGTTATTTCTGAAGCCGGTGGTACTTTAAACGGAAGCACCAACCGCGACCGCACTAATTATTATGAAACATTGCCTTCAAACCAATTGGAAAAAGCACTTTGGTTGGAAAGCGACCGTATGGGCTTTTTATTGGATGCCGTTACGCAAAAGAAATTTGAGATTCAACGTTCTACTGTAAAAAATGAAAGAGGACAGAACTACGACAACCGTCCTTATGGCCTGGTTGCAGAAACATACAGTAAAAATTTATATCCATATGGACATCCTTATAGCTGGATGACCATTGGTTACCTGGAAGATTTGAACCGCAGCGATGTAAATGATTTGAAAAATTTCTTTATGCGCTGGTACGGGCCAAACAATGCTGTACTAACTATTGGCGGCGATGTAAAACCTGCGGAAGTTGTAAAGCTGGTTGAAAAATATTTTGGCACTATTCCACGTGGGCCAGAAGTAAGTTCAGCTAACTATGCTGCTGTTTCGCTTGATGCTAACCGTTACATTTCATTTACAGACAATTTTGCCCGCCTTCCCCAGTTAAACATTGTTTATCCAACTGTTCCAAATTACCATGAAGACATGGCAGCATTGCAATGCCTGGCACAGGTTATCGGGCAAGGACGAACTTCTGTGTTATACCAGAAAATGGTAAAACCGCAACAAGCTTTAGCAGCGAATGCTTTTAGCCGTATGGATGAATTGGCTGGTGAATTTATTTTCCAGTTAACCCCAATGCAAGGCAAAACTTTAGGTGACATGGAAAAATTATTCCGTGCATCTTTAGACAGTTTTGAAAAAACCGGTGTTACCAACGATGATATTACAAAGTTTGTTGGTAGCCGCGAAGCACAATTGATCAATGGATTGCAAAGCGTAGCCGGTAAGGTTTCACAATTAGCCGCTTTCCAAACATTTACAGGCAATGCAAATAAAATTTCTGATCTCTTAAAACTATATACTTCTTTAACCAAGGAAGATGTGATGGCAGCTTACAATAAGTATATAAAAAATAAAGGAGCTGTTGTTTTAAGTGTTCTACCAAAAGGCCAGGAAGAAATTATTGCTGCAAAAGACAATTACAAAATTGATTCTTCGAAATATACAGCGCCGGATTATGGTTATAAAGGTTTGAGTTATAAAAAACCCAAAGATTTCGATCGCAGTAAGATGCCGGGTAATGGCGCTAATCCAACTGTAAAAGTTCCTAAGTTCTGGAGAAAAGACCTTGCAAATGGTGCAAAAGTTATTGGTGCGCCGAATACAGAAATTCCAACAGTTACATTAACAGTTACCATCCCTGGCGGTCACCTGGCGTCTGCCAATGATCTTTCAAAAGCAGGACTTGCTTCCCTGTTCACGGACATGATGGCGGAGGATACTAAGAACTATACAGCAGAACAAATTTCTGTTGAATTACAAAAGCTTGGTAGCTCCATCAATGTATATAGCGGGATGGATGATATTACTTTCAGTGTACAATCTCTTAAGAAAAATATAGACAAAACATTGGCGCTTTTACAGGAGCGTATGTACAATCCTAAATTTACAGAAGAAGCTTTCAAACGAATTAAGGAGCAAACCATGCAGGCTTTTAAAGCCCAAAAAGCACAACCTGCTGCAGTTGCAAACGCTGTATTTGCAAAATTGAATTATGGTCCTGATCACATATTAGGCATTTCACCAGAGGGAACGGAAGAAACAGTTAAGAACATCACCTTGCAGGATATTGAAAACTATTACAAGAATTATATGACATCGGTTGATGCCAAAGTTGTTGTTGTTGGCGATATGACGCAGGCGGAAGTGTTGCCTAAATTAACTTTCCTAGACAAACTTCCAAAGAAGAAAATTACACTTGCAAAGATTAACCCAACGCCAAAAGTTGATAAAACAAAAGTTTACCTGGTTGATGTACCTAAAGGTGCACAAACCGAATTTCGTGTTGGTTATACAACCGGTTTAAAATATGATGCAACTGGTGATTATTACAAAGCCAATTTGGCAAATTATGTTTTAGGTGGCGATTTTAACAGCCGCTTAAATATAAACCTGCGTGAAGACAAAGGCTGGACTTATGGTGCACGCAGCGGGTTTAGCGCTGATGAATATGCTGGTGAATTTGAATTTAGTTCCGGCATTCGTGCCGATGCAACTGATAGTGCTTTGGTTGAAGTAATGAAAGAAATGAAAAAATATGCTGCAAATGGCATTACCAAAGAAGAAATAAATTTTATGAAAAGCGCTATTGGCCAACGTGATGCGTTACGCTACGAAACCGGTGCGCAAAAAGCAGCATTCATTGGTCGTATTTTAGAATACAACCTGCCCGCTGATTACGTAGACCAACAAAATAAAATTTTAAAGAACATTACAAAAGAGGAAATTGATAAAGTGACCAAAAAATATGTACATCCCGATAAGATGAATATTTTATTGGTAGGCGATAAAGCCAAGATTATGGATGGTGTGAAAAAGCTTGGTTACGAAATAATTGAGCTTGATGCCGATGGTAAAAAAGTAGGTTCCAAAAAAGAAATGTAAATCATCATAATCATTTTTAAAAGCGCTGCACATTTGCAGCGCTTTTTTTATTCTAGCTATGTAAAATAATATTTTAAAAGAATTATATTGAAGCAGGCTTTTTCATTAAGCATTAATTGAATTTAAATGACAGACAACATAAAAGTTTTAAAAACAGAGATCCTTTCTGATAATTGGTATGTATTAAAAAAGATCACTTACGAGTATATAAAAAGTGATGGCACCCGGCAAACGCATAGCCGAGAAGCTTATGACAGGGGCAATGGCGCCACCATTTTATTATACAACAAACTACAAAGAACAGTAATTCTAACCCGTCAATTCAGGTTGCCAACATATATTAATGGCAACGAAAGCGGGATGATGATTGAAGCCTGCGCAGGCTTGCTGGATAAAGACAATCCTGAAGACTGCATACGCCGAGAAACTGAAGAAGAAACAGGTTATAAGATTACCGATGTAAAAAAAATATTTGAAGCCTATATGTCCCCTGGTTCGGTTACGGAGATCTTACATTTTTTTATAGCCGAATATTCAAAAGAGATGAAAGTACATGATGGAGGTGGCATTGACCATGAAGAAGAAAATATTGAAGTGCTGGAAATAAATATTGATAAAGCAGTGCAGATGATTGGTAAAGGAGAAATAAAAGATGCAAAAACAATCATGCTTTTACAATATATCAAATTGCAGCAGTTACTTTAATGGCAAAAGTTCAGCACACGTCTTTATACAAAAGTGGATTACGATCATTATCCAAAGATTCTGAAACAATTAAAAATTGGTCCATCATTATGATTCTTCCAGACTTCTTTAAACTTTAAAATTATTTGCATTAAATGAGATCCATTTATTCGATCATTGCAGCATTTTTATTGTTTAGTTGCAACAATTCAAAAATTGTTATACGTGAAAAAAGTAGCAATGTTTACTTTATTCCAACCTTACATGGTTACCACAAACTAAATACTCTTTATAATTACGATACACTTAAGGCAGTCATTACCAGACTTAACCCGGATGTTATTGCCGTGGAAATAAGGCAAAGTGACATTGATATGGATTCAAATTATTTAAAGAAAAATTACCCGTACGAAATGCGCATGATGCGTTATTGGTTTCCATCTACCGAAGTTGTTGGTTTTGATTGGCTTGGCGAGGACATTGAAGGAAAACAAATCCCGGAAAATTACTGGAAGGAAGTTTCAGCGATCAAAAAAATGGAAAGAGCTTTTGACAAAGATTCCCTGATGATTGCTAAAACAAAAGATTGTTTTGCTCGATCTATTGAAAGAGATAGTTTGTTGCAAAAACTTTCATTGCAGGAATTAATTAGAAGTGATGATGCAACCATTGTAAACCACCAATACAAATGCCTGGAAGAAAAACTAAAGAATAGTCCGTATGAAGAAATGACTAAATTTTATACACGGCGAAATGAAAAAATTTTAGAAAATATTCGTTCGCTCACTAAGAAATACAATGGCAAACGAATTGTAATCATTACCGGCGATGATCATTTTGTAGCATTAAAAGATAGATTTCATCATGATCGTTTATAGAAAATAATATTATGAAACTTGGTGAAGAAATTTTAAAACAACTCAATAAGCTGTATGCGCCTTCCGGTACTTCGCAAATAAGGTTCAAGAGCTACGACATTATTATTAAAACCAATGAAGCAGGTGAAGCAATACAGGCCTTTGTTGGAAAAATCACAGATGCGGGAACTATTAAAGGTGATCGTTATGCCCGAACTTTAAAATATGACCGCGACGGAATTAAAATTAAAGACCACTGGGAGCGAAAAGGAAAAGCAAGCTAAATATTCTTATCAAAAGAAAAAGAGTGACACATTACTGCATCACTCTCACTATTAACAAACGAAAAAAGGGACTATTTAATAAAAGGATCAACAATAGCCAGGATCTGGTCCTTCGTCAATGGCTCATCAAAAGCTTCTGAAGCTTCTGCTGCAGCAATAGCCTGCCCGTTAATATTTGTAATATTTACCATAGCCTGGGTTACCGCTTCTTCGCCATTATAACTGGCTTGTATAGCCGCATTTACTCCGGCACTTCCTGTATCAATACCGCTTTGGTTCAATGTGATCCAAGGCTGTAAAGAAGTACCGGCGGGAACCAATGCACCAAGCGCTCTGCGCATTTGGCGAATATGTGAAGCGTGACGTGCTTCTACAGCATGTATTTGCAAAGCAGCCGTCAATACATCGTTATTACTCATTAAATTGCCTGCTTGTCCTTTGTATGCACGAACACCTGTGTCTTCGAAGGTTTGAGCAACTGCCAACATTACCGGGTAATTGGCAAATGCCGTAGCAAAGGGACCTGTACCCGAACCATTACCACCGCTAAAGTCGAAACTATCTGCGGTAAGCGTTACCGGTGTACCACCAGAAGCAGTGATGGCTGCACGTAGAAAAGCAACGTGAGCAATCTCGTGATCTCTAATTGTAGTTAATGCACCTAAAGCAGGCCCTGCAGGTATAACACCTGTTGTTGCCACTACTTTTTTATAAAATTCTGCTTCAAGATATTCTAAAGTCAATGCAAAATTCAATACACCAACTATATCGCCATTTGGTGTTTGCCCATATGCTTTTTTAAACATGCTGCCAAAAGCAAATGGTACAGCGGCTGCAGCTAACACCCTGCCTGCAGTGGCAAAGCGTTGCATAGCACTTCTGCGGGTATCTAACCGCTCGTAAACCTCTGGGTCTACTTTTTCAATTTCCGTTAATATATTTTGTAAGTTCATTTTATTGAGTTTAAGAAGTTGGGAGATTACTTGCGTTGATCTTAGTTTTTACAAAGCTTCCGGCTATAGCCAAAACTTCAGGAGGATTAAGTGCGGCATCTAATCCATTAGCATTGTTTGCTCCTAATGCAGTTAACGAATTAAGGTCAGCAAAGCTTCCATTAGAAATTAAGTCCCTTATTAATGCAGCATGGCGGGCTTCTACTGAAACGATCTTACCTGCTAACAATAAATAATCAGCGCTTTGCAATAATTTACCTGCTCCATTGTATGCAGCTACTCCCAGGTCTTCAAAAGCTTTTGCAGTAGCTAAGACGCTATCGCGGCTGCCGAAATTTATAGCTGTAAAATTTACTTCCAGGTCCTGGATCTTGTTACTACCTAAAGCGTTTTTAAAAAATTCACGATGTGCAATTTCATGGTCGCGAATGTCTTTTAGGTATTCGGCTTCCAGTGCGGGCATACTTGCATAAGGCGTAAGCATTACTTGTGTGTAAAATGCTGCTTCCAATTGCTCTAAAGCGTATGCATAATTTAAGATACCAACATCCCCGCTGCCAAGATTTACGCCATCCATATTATTTGATGCACCATCTTCTTTACTACAAGCAGATAAAACGGCAGCTGAAGCAGCGGCTGTTCCGGTGAACAATAAAAATTTGCGTCGGTGAATTCTTTGCGACAGTAATGATTTTTCCGTGCCGTTTGTTTGAACAGCTGTTTGCGGATCCATAAGTTAAGAGTTTAAAGGTGAGGGAACTATTTATTGTACTTACGTTAATAGTTGCATAACAGTTTTGTATGCTCCAAAATAAATAAGCACAGTGCTGGGGGATGCAAAATTCATTCGCGATCTTTTGTTGAAGTTGTTGATGGCTAATAAATCAAACCTTGAACAGTATCAAAAAATAATTGATATTTTTTTTATGGATGAGGAAAATGAGCCTCAAAAGGAAAATGAGGTCAGGTAGCAGATCATTGGCTAAAAGCATTCATAATCCTAACTTAATGTGTCATTAAAGATTTATCAAAATTCAATAAGATGTTTAAGATGGTTATATATTTCTTAAGCATTATTTTATGGATGCAGGTTTCCGCACAACCCAAATGGAAATTAGTAAAGAATAAAAATAATATCCAGGTATATGCTGCAAGTTCAGATTCATCAAACCTAAAGATGGTAAAAACGGTTGCTGTTGTAGATGGTTCTATTGAAAAACTTATTTCCATTTTCATGGACATTGATCATCAGAAGCAATGGGTGTTTGCCACCAAACAATCTTACCTGATTAAAAAAATTAGTGAACGGGAAGTAATGTATTATGTGGAAACAGTTTTGCCCTGGCCCATGAAAAATCGGGATGTACCTATTCATATGAATATTGATGAAATGGAAAGAGGCAAAGCTGTATTAATTACCACTATAGGTGAACCACATCTTATTCCTGTAACCCAGGGGAAAGTAAGAGTGCCGCAATTTTATGGTAAATGGGATATTAAAGCTACCAGCAACAACAAGCTAAGCATCGATTATTTTTTACACGTTGATCCGGGTGGTAAAATTCCTGCATGGATCGTTAATATGTTTGTGAGCAAAGGACCATACGAAACTGTATACAAACTTGCCATCCTTTTAAAAAATAATTGATGCTTGTTTAAACAGGTTAAAAAAACAGAAGAAATAACAATCTATTCCTGGCATAAAAAAACGGTTCCGCCTAATGCGGAACCGCTGCCTGTCTAATGTTTATGTCCTGTCAAAAAATTTATAACCAACTTCCTATAAACTTCTCATTTGCATTTTTATCATCTTTCAATTTACGCCTCCTCCTGTTTACATCCATTTTATGACGGATCATCGTTACAAAAATCAATGGAATAAATAACAATGTCAATGGCGGAATACCTAACATGGAGATCCATTTACCACCATACATGCGACGCATCGGGCGCCGTAAACGCTCCGCAATCAGGTACATGCCCGGAAGAATAAATAAGGTCATAAAAAAGGCAAAGATCAACCCGAAGATCAGTGTCCATGCAAGGGGGCCCCAAAAGCGGGCACTATCCCCACCAAAAAATATATGCGGGTTTAATTCTGCAAACATGGCCACAAAATCTATATTAAAACCAATAGCAAGCGGAATCATCCCAAAAATCGCGGCTAAAGCTGTAAGCATTACCGGTATGATACGTGTTTTACCTGCTTGTATAATTGCTTCTCTTGTTCTTAATCCCCGTGATTTTAATTCTTCGGCAAATTCAATTACAAGGATACCATTCTTAACAACGATACCCGCAAGACCAACAATACCTAAACCCGTAAACACGCCGGATACAGACATACCTGTAAGGCTAAAGCCAAGCAAAACACCAATGATACTGAAAAGGATCTCGGTTAAAATGATAACTGGTTTACTAATGGAGTTAAATTGTATCACCAGCGTGAGCAAAATGATCATTAATGCAATTACCAATGCTTTACCTAAAAACGCAACCGTTTCTGCTTGCTGTGCACCTTCCCCGGTTTGAGATACCGTAACATTATCTGGCTTTTGTTTAAAGTCACTTAAATAGCCCGTTAATTGCGCATTCACCGCTTGGGCTGTAAAGCCTTTAGACTCCAGCACATTTGAACGCAATGAAATAACACGTTTGTAATTTTTTCGTTTTACACTTCCTTGTGTACTTGTATAATCAACTTTAACCAAAGAAGAAATAGGAACCCGTTTTACCTGCCCGTTAAAATCACGGTAAGAAACATTCATATTTAATAAATCCGATAAACTTTTGCGTTGAACTTCCTGGTTGCGTAATTGTATTTTGTATTCGTCTTCACCATCCTTGATCTTAGATACTTCCCTGCCGTACAATGCAGTTCTTATTTGCATACCTATCTGCGCACTGCTTACACCTTCAATCAATGCACGGTCACGGTCAACAGTAAGCGTAATTTCCGGGTTGGTTAAATCGATATCCATCTTTAATTCTTCAATACCGGGAACATTAATAGAATCAAGATAATTTTTAAGATTAACTGCTGTTTTCGTTAATGCATCTATATCCTCACTGGCCACTTCAATATTTACCGGGGGATCGGTTGGCGGACCGCTACGTTCCTGGTCAACCGAAATTTCCGCACCTGGAATTCCTTTAATTGCATTTCGAATTGAATCTAAATAAGGAGCAGTAGATTTTCCATGTCGCTTTTCAAATTCAACAAATGAAACTTGCAGCCTTCCTAATTCGCCACGTGTGCTCCTGTCACCGCTTGCAGGGTCAGAAGCACCGATTGCAACATTAGAAATTACACTTTCTACCAATGGATTCTTTTTTCCACCCTCCATACCAAGTACATTGTAAACCCTGTTCTCCAGCACACGTGTAACCGAGTCTGTATATTCCACATCAGTTCCAACCGGGAGTTTGATATAGGTATATATATAGTTTGGATCGGCTTTCGGGAAGAATACAACTTTAACCCATTGTGTTTTTGTAGCAATAATAAAAACCACTATTGAAAAAATGAATAAACCAAAGGTGGCTAATAAGAGATACACAGGTCTCCATCCTTTTAAAGCCCAACGCAAAAGTTGTTCGTACTTATGCATAATGGCTGGTAAAAACCTGTTTTGAAAAGAATGTATTGCATCATTTAATACGTAACGGTTAAATACGATTAAGATCAAAATGAAAATAAGCAGGTTACCAAAAAAGGTTGCGCCCATCAAATCAAGTAAAATGCCCAATGCCAGGCCAACCCACAAGCTTCTCTTTTTAAAGATGGCAGACTTTGGTTCATCTTTACCTTCTTCTGCATTCATAAAATCAACCGCAAAAACAGGGTTCATAATAAATGCCACAACCAGCGATGCTGCCAAAGTAAATATGAGCATCGTGGGCAGGTAGATCATGAACTTACCAATAATGCCCGGCCAAAAAAGTAATGGAAGAAAGGGTGCAAGTGTTGTTAGCGTTCCTGCTAAAACTGGTATAAAAACTTCACCAGCCGCCATCATAGCCGACTTTTCCGAATTAATTCGCCCCCTGCCTTCTACAAATATGCGGTGCGTATTTTCGATCACTACAATGGCATCGTCTACAATAATTCCTAATCCAAACAATAAAGCAAATAGTACAATAAAGTTTAGTGTTACGGCCGATCCGGCAATGATTTCTGCACCAGGTATAAATAAAAATGCAACGAAAATGGAAAGAGGTACACTTAATGCAACAAAGAAGGCATT
>JAKFCI010000360.1:0-1598 GCA_036676725.1 Chitinophagaceae bacterium | reverse complement strand
ACCAATGCTAAAGATCATGCGCTTGTGTTAGGTAGCAATTTTATTTACAACAAGTTTAAAGAACAAAACAACAGCAGCAACAACAGGAACAATACTTCAAGGACGGGAGGCGTATACAGCCAGCATACATGGGATGCAAGCGAAAAAATAAAATTAGAAACCGGCTTACGGGTAGATGTAGCCGATTACAGGAATGCCCTTTATAAAAACACCGAAGTATTTGTTTTGCCAAGGATTTCTCTTTTAGTGAAATACAGTCCCCAATGGTCTTCCAGAATTGGTGCAGGTATGGGTTATAAAACACCCACTTTATTTACCGAGCAAACAGAAACCATCCAGTACCAAAATGTAGCGCAACTCAATCATGTAAAGTCAGAAAAAAGCTATGGCTCAACTGCAGATGTAAACTTCAGAACCAACATCACCGGCGACCTGTCGTTTACGTTGAACCAAATGTTTTTTTATACAACCATCAATAAGCCACTTATTTTAGAAACCAATACTGCAGGTATTCACAGCTTTGTAAATGCCGCAAAACCTGTGCACAGTGCAGGCTTTGAAACCAATGCAAGGTTTGTATATAGGGACAATTTTAAATTGTTTTTAGGATACACTTTTACCGGTACGAAAGCAAAATATTTAACAGGTAACCAGTTGCTGCCTTTAGTGCCAAAAAATAAATTGAACAGTGCCTTGATCTACGAAAAAGAAGGCGTGGTAAAATTAGGTTTGGAAGGCTACTTCACAGGACGACAGTATTTAACCAACGGCGATCGAACACCGGCTTTTTCTGAGCTGGGTTTTATGGCAGAAAAGATCTTTAAAAAATTTTCTTTGTATGTAAATTTTGAAAACTTCACCGATACCCGTCAAAGCAAATATAAAAATGTGGTTAACGGTTCACACCTCGATCCAACTTTCGATGAGATATGGACGCATACAGAGGGATTCGTGTTCAATGGAGGTATTAAACTGAAATTGTAGTAATCAATTAAACATTTTATTGGTGCACTATGCATTTTGCATGAAGCAAGGTATATTAGTTGTATGACGACCGAAGACAAGGGTTTTTAATTTGGTGAAGGAAAGATCAGCGGGTATATATCCATCTTTCCTGGTGCCTTGTCTTTATCAAATGTTTTTGAATCTCATTGAAAAGGTTGATAGGTTTTTTTTAAATGAATATTTTAAAAAAATTATCGCCGGATTTTTTATAACAAAACTGAATTATGAAATTGCTGCTATCACTTCTGTTACTGTTACCCATTTTCAAAGGGGAAGCACAGGATCTTAATTTTGAAGAAACAGTACATTTCATTCAGCAGAAAGTTGAATGTTGCTCCGTGCCTTTTTCAAAATCCACAAGCAAGAAGGTTGCTAAAATAGGCGTTGCCAAAAATGGAGACATAACGCTTTCCTATCCTGATAAGCAACCGCCACAAACTTTTAATCTTTTTGAATTATACCAGGAAGAGGAAGGCGCCATAGGAATTGACACCATCATGAGTGGCAAGTTCATCCAGTTTTATGTAAATGAAAATAGAATAAGATTGATCCGCTTTGCAAGTGCTGCCGATGCCACTGCTGTATACAAAGCT
>JAKFCI010000359.1:0-2522 GCA_036676725.1 Chitinophagaceae bacterium | reverse complement strand
TTAAAAACAGGTTCAGCATTTTCACTTACCTGCACAATTGCATAATTTTTATCATCAACAACTATTAGAACGCCATGAGGTTGAATCATATTTGTTTGATGCAAAGGCACTTTACCACAAAATTCAGCATCAAAATTCCTGCTCGTTGTCACACCAACTAAATTGTACTTTGTATCCAATTTTTAAATTTTAAAAACGTATCGTTTGCGGCGTCCAACATTTGTTGTATTGCATCGTCTCCCGATATCGAATTGATCGCCATTTGAAATGCTGTCCACATCTTTCCAGTTTCAGCGCCATAACCGTTAAAAAAAACAATGCCAGATGGATTTAGGAAATTGTTATTTTTTAAAATAATTTTTGTAATGCCGCGGCCACCAAGGGTAGAGCCTTCCATAACATACAGCGCACCAAGGGCTTGCATGCTATTCGTGATCCTTGGTAAATCATTACTAATTGGAAGTTGGCTACTCTTATTAATTTGTAAATCCTGGAGAATGAGTTGGGTTTTACGTCTATGATTTATATCCGGTAGTATCTTATCATTTACAAAAATTAAAACCCTTTCTTCAAGAGGTTTAAAAAATCCATAAAATATTTTTAATAAAGAATGATAGCTTTCAATAGAATCAACGCCTTCTATTCGGGGAAGTAAAATTTGCTCCAGTTCTTCGTGGGTACGAGCAGTATGCTGCTTTAGCAACACGGTTGTTGCCAGGGTTTCAGGGTGAAACATCAGTAAAAATACGGATTGAAGTAATTCAAACACTGCACGCCAGATATATTTTTACTCTTTGCTCAACCCCTATCTTTGTTTCAGTCAATTAAAATTTTGTATGGAATTGCAAGCTGCGAATAGTCTTAAAAACCTTATTGAAAAAACGGAAAAACTTTTAGAAAAAATACACGAAGGAGGCGGCAAAAAAGCAATTGCCAAACAAAAAGAAAAAAATAAACTTACTGCCCGCGAACGTATTGATTATTTAATAGACCGCGATACGACATTTATAGAATTTGGAGCATTTGCAGGTTATGAAATGTATGATGAACAAGGAGGCTGCCCTGCCGGTGGCACCGTTGCCGGACTTGGTTATGTAAGCGGCCGGCAATGTGTAATACTTGCCAACGACCAAACCGTTAAAGCAGGTGCCTGGTTTCCCATTACCGGTAAAAAGAATTTACGCATGCAGGAAATTGCGATGCAAAATCATTTACCTGTAATTTATTTAGTAGATAGTGCCGGCGTGTACTTACCCATGCAGGATGAAATTTTTCCGGACAAAGAACATTTTGGAAGAATATTTTACAATAATGCTCGCATGAGCGCTGAAGGTATTACGCAAATTGCGGCGGTAATGGGGGCTTGCGTTGCCGGCGGTGCTTATTTACCAATTATGAGCGATGAAACTTTAATGGTTGAAGAAGCAGGTTCGATATATTTAGCAGGACCTTACCTGGTAAAAGCGGCAATTGGCGAAGACGCAGATACACAAACACTAGGAGGTGCTGTAACCCATACAGAAATTTCAGGTATAGCCGATTATAAATTCAAAACCGAGGAAGATTGCCTGGACCAGGTTAAAAGGATCATTGATAAATTGGGTGATAAACCAAAAGCTGGTTTCGATCGTAGCAAAGCAAAAAAACCACAAAAAGCAATTGAAGATCTTTATGAAATTTTTCCTGCTGACAGCACCAAGCCGTACGATATGGTTGAAGTGATAGAAAGAATTGTGGACGATTCAGAATTTGATCAATTTAAAAAAGATTACGGCAAAACAATTTTATGTGGCTATGCCCGCATAGAAGGTTGGGCCGTTGGCATTGTAGCCAACCAACGAAAAATTGTAAAAAGTAAAAAAGGCGAAATGCAAATGGGTGGCGTAATCTATAACGATAGCGCAGATAAAGCAGCCCGGTTTATTTTAAACTGCAACCAGAAAAAAATTCCGCTTGTATTTATTCAAGATGTAACAGGCTTTATGGTTGGCAGTCGTAGCGAGCATTCTGGCATTATTAAAGATGGTGCAAAAATGGTAAATGCCGTTGCCAATTCTGTTGTTCCTAAGATCACCATTGTTATAGGTAACTCCTACGGTGCCGGCAATTATGCCATGTGTGGAAAAGCTTACGATCCACGTTTTATATATGCATGGCCAACCGCTAAAATTGCTGTAATGGGCGGAGAGCAGGCAGCTAAAACTTTATTGCAAATCCAGGTGGCAGCAATGAAATCAAAAGGAATGGAAGTTACTGCTGAAGAAGAAAAGCGTTTATTGGATGAAATAAAAGGTAAGTATGAAAAACAAACTTCGCCTTATTATGCCGCCGCCCGACTTTGGGTTGATGCGATTATAGATCCTTCAGAAACAAGGAAAGTAATTTCAGAAGGTATTAAAGCCGCTAATAATAATCCAAATATGGCCTCGATGAAAACCGGTGTGTTCCAGGTGTAATTAAAAAAACTGGAAAGAGATTTTATTGTCAAGCAACAGAGCATAGGTTTCATGCGGTTCGTTGCG
>JAKFCI010000358.1:0-9069 GCA_036676725.1 Chitinophagaceae bacterium | reverse complement strand
TCCGAAGGCGTTGTGGGTTATGACCGCATTTTAAAAATGTTGGTTGTACATGAAGGAGAACTGATGATTGAAGAAAAAGCCATTTTTTCTGTTGAGAAATTTTTGGTTGCCAGGAGGTTGATGTATTGGCAAGTTTATCTTCACAAAGCGGTTTTGGCAGCAGAAAAAATGCTGGTGAAACTTATTCAAAGAGCCAAGGAACTAATTGCAAATGGTGTTGAAGTAAATGCAGCTTCACCAACTTTAGATTTCTTTTTAAAAGAACGCAAAGCAGGCGATCATTTTATCAATCATCTTGAAAAATTTATCCAGTTAGATGATGCCGATGTTTTATGTACCATCAAAAATTGGTGCAGCCATCCCGACCTAATATTATCAATGCTTTGCAAAGGTTTAATTGAAAGAAAATTACTGAAAGTAAAATTCCAGGTAGAACCTTTTGACCCCTTAGTTGTTGCTACTTTAAAAATTAATGTAGCGCAAAAACTAGGCATTAACGAGGACACAGCGCATTATTTCGTATTTACAGGCGAAGCATCCAACACCACCTATAATCCTTTTGATGAACATATAAAGGTTTTATTTAAGGATGGAAGTGTTACAGATATTTCAAAAGTTGACAATGCCCTTATTCACCAGCAATTATCCAAGCCTGTCAAAAAATACTACCTTTGTCACCTTCGCTAATCGAAGCCAAAAGTTAAAAGTTATCATTGGTAAAATCTTGTTTGTTAAACTACGTTATCGTTTACTTAAAGGATTGGTGTTCTCAACTTTTAAATTTTAAATTTACTTTTACTTACAGCTTATGCAATTCACAGCAACCCAAATTTCTTTATTAATAAATGGACGAATAGAAGGTAATGCCGATGCTACTGTGACGGGTTTTGGCAAAATAGAAGAAGCACAGGACGGACAATTAAGTTTTTTAGCAAACCCTAAATACGAAGATTTTTTATATACTACCAATGCCTCGATAGCTATTATCAGTGAAGATTATGAATTAAAAGATATAGTTAAGCCAACACTAATCAGGGTTCCTGATGCATATTCAGCTTTTGCATTGTTATTGAGTAAATACCAGGAAATGGTGACCCAAAACATGAAAGGAATACAGCAACCCAGTTATATTGCGCCATCAGCAGCAATTAGCGATGATGTGTATGTTGGCGCCTTTTCCTACATCGGCGAAGGTGTGCAAATAGGCAAGGACACTAAAATTTTCCCCAATTCTTTTATTGGCGATAACGCTGTTATAGGTCAGAACTGTATCATTCACCCGGGTGTAAAAATTTACCATGATTGTATTATCTACAATAATGTAGTAATTCATGCAGGTACCGTAATCGGTGGTGATGGTTTTGGTTTTGCACCACAGGCAGATGGTTCTTTTAAAAAAGTACCACAAATTGGCAATGTAATTATTGAAGACAATGTAGAAATTGGCGCAAATACAACCATTGACCGTGCTACCATGGGCTCAACCATTATTAAAGCCGGCGCTAAACTCGATAACCTCATTCAAATTGCACACAACGTTGAAGTCGGCAATAGTACAGTGATTGCTGCACAAGCTGGTGTTTCAGGCAGTACCAAAATCGGCAACCATGTAATGATCGGTGGGCAAGCTGGATTGGTGGGACATATACAAATTGCTGACGGTTCAAAAATAAATGCGCAAAGTGGCGTAAGTAAATCTTTAAGAGATCCATTTACAGCTGTTACCGGCTCTCCTGCAGGCGACTACACCAGCTCTTTACGTAGCCAGGCTGTTTTTCGCAACCTTCCTGCATTGGAAAAAAGAATTCATGAATTAGAAATGCTGGTAAAAAAATTAATGTCCGAAGACAGGGTAAAAGCAAACGACGTGGTTTAAGAAGATCAATCGTCTAAACCGTCTATTTTTTTCCTATTATTATTTTTATTTAGCCATTAAATTGCCCGTTCAAAAATCTTTTGCAATTCTTTATTGCATTATATACTGCCAGTTCTTACATTTGCAGCCTTAGTAATTCTATTTATTCACCGCATTTAAATTTCTATTTAAGATGCCAGTTAAAATCCGACTGCAAAGACATGGGTCTAAAAAGAGACCCTTCTACTTCATTGTTGTGGCTGATGGACGTAGCCCACGCGATGGTAAATTCATTCAAAAATTAGGAACCTTTAACCCGCAAACGCAACCGGCAACCATTCAGTTGGATCGCCAGAAAGCGTTGGAATGGTTAAGCAAAGGTGCGCAACCAACCGATACGGTTCGTAAGCTCCTTTCGCACAAAGGTGTTTTATACCTGAAGCATTTGCTGCGTGGTGTATCGTTAGGCTTGTTTGATGATGCAACGGCTATGGAAAAGTTCCAGAAATGGCACTCCGAGCACGAAGCTGAATTCAAAAAGAAGCAAGAAGAAGCCATGAGGCAAAGAAGATTCCAAAGGAATCCTCCTTATCAGCGCCGGGACAGAAGACCAGCGCCTAGAGAAGAAGGTTCTGAAGGATAATTTAATCGAAACCTCAAAAGATTAAATCCCGCTTTTAGCGGGATTTTTTATTTATTAGGTGTTTCTTTTATTCTATTGCACCTGCACGATCAAAAATTTTAAATAATGGGTGTTCTCCAAACCCCAAATAATTGGGTGGTCTGCTGACTGCGTTAAATAAGTAACCTGCCTCACCTTTCTCCTGGCATCTTTTGCGGCATCATCAATAATTTTAATAAACAATTCCGGGTTTACCAGGTTGGTGCAGGAGGAGGTAACCAGGAAACCACCTGGTTTCAGCAGTTTCATGCCTCTTAAATTAATTTCCTTGTAGCCCGTAATGGCTTTATCAATATTTGCCCTGTTCTTGGTAAAGGCCGGTGGATCGAGCATGACAACATCAAACCTTCTTTTATCATCTTTACTCCATTGCTTTAAAACATCAAAAGCGTTAGCGGTTTCAAATTTTACAAGGTGGTCTAATCCATTGAGCACTGCATTTTTATTTGCCTGTTCTACTGCGTTTTCAGAGATATCTAAGCCCAAAACCGATTTTGCGCCATAATGTGCTGCATGTATTTCAAATGTTCCCGTGTAGGTAAATGCGCCCAAAACATCCGCCCCTTTTACAATATTTTGAATGGCCCTTCTATTGTCCTGCTGGTCTAAGAAATAGCCGGTTTTCTGCCCGTTTTCAATATCAACATTAAACTTCAAACCATTTTCCTTGATAACTATTTTTGGATCAAATGGTGCAGATAGAAAACCCTTTTTTTGTGGCATTCCTTCCAGTTCACGTACCGGCACATCGTTCCTTTCATAAATTCCTTTGGGTTGAAAAACAGCCTCCAAAGCCTTTATTAATGCGGGTTTCCATTTGTCAATGCCCAAGGCCAGTGTTTGTATCACAAAATAATCATTAAACTTATCTATGATCAATTGTGGTAAACCATCGGCTTCACCAAAAACAAGTCGGCAATTTTCTGTATAACCTAGTTTTTGCCTGTAGGCCCAGCATTCTTTTATCTTTTTTAAAAAGAAATCATCATTGATCTCCATTCCTTTTTCCCTGGTAAGCAACCGCACCATGATTTGCGATTGCGCATTGTAATAACCTTTCCCGGCAAACTTCCCATCCGAATAATAAACATCAACTATACTTCCTGCCTCAGGTTCACCCTCCACTTTTTCAACCTCGTTTCCAAAAATCCAAGGATGACCTTGAAAAACCCTTGGTGATATCCTTCGTTTTAAATGAACAATTGCCATAGGCCGCAAGGTACATGGTAAATAGGCAAGTGAAAAAGTCTGTCACTTTTATAATCTGCCATTTAAATGTTATAAGGGCTTTTCAAGGACATTTTGTCCCGTTAAACTGCTTGGCAGTATTCTTGACAACCCTACCTTTGCCAACAATTTTTTATTCTAAATGAAGAAAACGGACATGAAAGCAAACGAGGTCGTTCCAGAAACTGAAGAAACAGCAGCAATGGACATAAATACAGATGAAAATATTGCAGGTACACAGCACCTGAACGAGCCTGTTCAAGAGGAAAGTGAAATAGAAAAGTTGAAGGCGCAGGTTTCGGAATTAAACGATAAGTTTTTACGCCAGGCTGCGGAATTTGACAATTTTAAACGCCGCAATGCCAAGGAAAGAATAGAATTGATTCAAACGGCCGGCAAGGAAGTGATTACCGAAATGCTTGATGTGCTGGATGACAGCGAACGTGCCCAACAGCAAATGGAAAAAACCGAAGATGTTGAGCAAATAAAACAAGGCGTAAACCTGGTGTTTAACAAGTTACGCAACACCCTTTTTGCCAAAGGTTTAAAACCTATGGATGCAAAAGGAAAAGATTTTGATGCAGACATGCATGAAGCAATTACTGAAATTGAAGCAGGCGAAAAAATGCAGGGAAAAGTGGTAGACGAAGTGATCAAAGGATATTATTTGAATGACAAGATCATTCGCTTTGCAAAAGTAGTGGTGGGTAAATGAATTGCTACACCGGGTGCAAATTCCAAAAAACGATCGTTTTTAAATAAGTTCTTTAAAAAGTAGAAGCGTAATTTATGTTACCGGCACAAGCACATTTTTCAACTGTGGTTGCGTCGCACACTTGTACTGCTTCTTTTTAATGAGCTGAATAGAATAAAAATTGTTGAACGGAGCGTCGCAAGGGACGCATCGGGTAGAATTACTAAGCTGACAAAAAAACCATGGTATAACTATGGCCACAGATACAATGGCAAAAAGAGATTATTACGACATTTTAGGCGTGAGCAAAAGTGCTTCCGCAGATGAAATAAAGAAATCGTACCGCAAGGTGGCAATGCAATACCACCCCGACCGGAACCCCGGCGATAAACCTGCTGAAGAAAAATTTAAAGAAGCAGCCGAAGCATACGAAATTTTAAGCGACCAGGACAAACGTGCCCAGTACGATCGTTTTGGTCATGCAGGTGTTAGTGGCGCAGGTCGTGGTCACCAGGGCGGACCGAATATGGAAGATATCTTTAGCCAGTTTGGTGATATTTTCGGCGAAGATGTTTTCGGATCTTTTTTTGGCGGACAACGCGGCGGCGGTGGCGGACAAAGACGGGGACGTGGCACAAGAGGAAGCAATTTGCGCATCAAGCTTAAGCTGAATTTTGAAGAAATTGCTAAAGGCGTAACCAAGAATATTAAAGTAAAAAAATACGTTGGTTGTAATACTTGCGGCGGCAGTGGCGCAAAGGACAAAAACAGTATTCAAAACTGTGGCACTTGCGGCGGCAGCGGCCAGGTGCGTAAAGTTACCAGTACTTTTTTAGGTCAAATGCAAACCGTTACAACCTGCCCGACATGTAATGGAGAAGGAAGTACCATTACCAATAAATGCGGCAGCTGTAAAGGCGAAGGAAGGGTTTACGGCGAAGAAACCGTAAACATTGATATACCTGCCGGTGTACAGGAAGGCATGCAATTAAACATTAGCGGACGCGGTAATGCAGGCGAACGGGGCGGACCAAATGGCGACCTTGTAATTTTAATTGAAGAAGAGCAGCATAAAGAATTAGTAAGAGAAGGATTGAACGTGGCTTACGAGTTGCACATATCCTTCCCTGAAGCATCTTTTGGAACATCGGTAGAAGTGCCGACTATTGACGGACGTGCAAAAATTAAAATTCCGCCCGGTACGCAAAGCGGTAAAGTATTTCGCCTGAAAGGCAAAGGTTTTCCTGCAGTAAACAGCTACGAAAAAGGAGATCAATTGGTGCAGGTAAATATCTGGACACCTCAAAACCTTAGTTCAGAAGAACGTACCATTTTAGAAAAATTAAACAATTCGGCAAACTTTAAGCCGGCTCCTGAAAAAAATCAAAAATCGTTTTTTGATAAGATGCGGGAGATGTTCAGCTAATATTTAAACCACAAAGTCAATAAGAATTCAAAAAAATGAAGCCTGTTGACTTTGTGGTTTTTAAAAATCCTTTTTCTTTCTTTTTTTGGAATAAATAATTTTTGCTTGTTCTACCAGCGAAATAAATTCGTTTTGCGAAGGGTTTATTCGATCGGCAGAATTTAAAGCTTGCTCATGAATTTTATTCCAGGAACCTTCTTTTACAAATTTTGATTCCCTCAATAAAGCCCCAAACTCAATAACTGCAGCTGCAAACTGGTACATTTTTTCTTGCTGATTCAATGGCTTAAAAAGAATTTTTGGTTCTTCTATTAAGGTGTACAAAGAAGGATCATTTGGCAATCTATATTGCAATGAAAACTTTACCGGCTCAATTATATCGTGAGGTTCAAGTTTTTGTTCAACAGGTACTATTTCAAAAGCAACCGTCATGGAAAAGCCTGAACCAATTTCTCCGCCTTCTACAATTGCTGCTGTATCTTTTATAGCACCGACTTTATTATCAAAGCCAATCAACCTGTATTCTTTTACATATTCCGGTTTGAAAAAAACATTCAGGTAAACGTCATCAGCAACTGTATAAAGCGTTTGCGTAAATTCCTTCAATAAAACTTTTTCTGCTTCGGCGTAGCTATCTATGTAAGCAAAATTTCCGTTGCCTTTTTGCGCCAGCGCCTGGATTTTCGAATCTTTATAATCGCCCATTCCAACGCCAAGACAAGTAAGATAAATCCCGGATTCGCGTTGCGTAACAATCATTTCTTCCAGTTCTTCTTCGCTTCGTATACCCACATTAAAATCGCCATCAGTGGCAAGTATCACCCGGTTGTTTCCACCTTTTATAAAATGATTGCGTGCTACGCTGTAGGCAAGTTTCACCCCTGATTCGCCTGGTGTGGAACCACCTGGTTCCAGGCTATCAATTACATTAAATATTTTTTGTTTTTCGGCACCGCTTGTAGCATTCAGCATAATGCCCACTACACCACCATAAACAACAATGGAAACAGAATCCTTTGCGCGGAGGTTGTTAACCAACCCCCTGAAACCTGCTTTTAACAACGGCAACCTGTTGGGAATATCCATTGAACCAGATACATCAATTAAAAAAACCAAATGGCTTGCCGGCAAACTATCCAGGTCAACTTTTCTTGATTTAAAAGTTGCAAACATTAATTGATTGGCTGCATTCCACGGACAGTTGGTAAACGCAGTATTAATTTCAAAGGTTTTGTTATTGAGTGGCTCGGTGTAATTAAAATTGAAGTAATTCAACATTTCCTCAATGCGCACAGCATCGGGCGGCACAATTGATTTTGTATTAATAAACCTGCGAATGTTACTATACGATGCACGATCGATATTTAAAGTAAGCCCTGTGGAAGGAAATTTTTTGGCAGGCACAAACTGGTTCTCTATGATACTTGCGTAGGTTTCGTCGCCGGCAAACCATTGTTGCTGCGTTTCCCGGGTAAGGTCTTTTGTTAAGGAAGACAGCTTATACATGCTGACTTTTTTTACACCAACAGCTCTTTTTAAAATTATAGTTGCAAATGCATCTGCAGAAACGGCCAGCTTTTTTTTCTGAAAACCTTCAAGGGAAAAAATAAGCGTATCTGTTTTATGAATGCTGGTAAAACCAAAAGAACCTGATGAACCGGTGTAAAAAAGATAGCCATTGCCAGCGTTAATGATGCTTACATTTTGTAATACATTACCTGCTTCGTCTTTTACTTCACCTTTGATATAGTATTGTTGCCCAAGCGCAGCAGCCTGTATCAATAATAGAAATGATATGTATATAAAATGTTTCAATAGGTATGACGGCATCAATATACAACATCTTGTGAACGATGTTAAGTAGGTTGCGCTAATTGGTAGATCTCTTTTAGATTTCTTCCCAAACCATCGTAATCAAGACCGTAACCAACTACAAATTTATTAGGAATACTAAATCCAATATAATCGATGGTTAAAGGAAAAGTAGTCGCTTCTGGTTTGTGTAATAAGGTTACTATTTTTAAAGAAGCTGTTTGCTGGTGCTGCAATTTTGGAAGAAAATTATACAAGGTTTTGCCGGTATCAACAATATCTTCAATAATAACAACATGACGATCGTAAAGATCCTGGTCAAGGCCAATAGCTGTTATGACATTACCGGTTGACTTCATGCCTTTATAAGATGCCAACTTAATAAAGCAAATTTCTGCATCAATATGCAGGTTCTTAAAAATGTCGGAGGCGAACATAAAAGAACCATTTAAAATGGCAATAAACAAAGGATTTTTTCCCCTGTAATCATCTTCCAGTTGTTTGGCCAGTTCTTTTATTTTTTCCTGGATATCCTTCTCCGATAAATATATTTCGAATTCTTTATCGTGTACTTTAATTGGCGGCATTGCTATTTTTTATTGATGCGTAATTGCTGACCGGTTTTAAGATTGGTGGTATTTAGATCATTCCATTGCATTATTTCTTCAACACTCACCTCGTATTTTTTTGAGATGGCGTACATGGTTTGCTTTGGTTCTACTGTGTGCAGGTTATAAACTGGGGCCGGCTTTTCAATTGATTTTACTTCTTCTTTCGGTTGCTCATTAAAAATATTTCTTAATGAAAAAAGCTTGGGCATTTCGGATGCTTGTTTTTGAAGATGCAAAACTTCTCCAACTTTGGGATACATATTCGATTGCAATAAATTATACTTCAGTAAACTTTCTAAACGCAATCCTTCTTCTTGTGCAATATCCCACATTGTTTCGCCTTCAGCAACGGTATGTAACTCGTTAGCCCCTTCTTTTCTCTTTCTTTGAAGATAAACAAGGTGGTCTGTTTCAGCAGTTTCCCTTTCTGACAAATCATTAAAATCAAAAAGGCGTGCTAAAGAAATATCATGCTGATCGGCTAACACCATGTAAGATGTGCCTTTTGTTATATAAACAACGTTGGTTCTATTGATTTTAAAAACACCTTGCGGATAGTTATGTTGCTTTTGAACCACATTTGGTCCACGGGTTTCAATATCCGTTTTGTCTTCGAAGCCCGGGGCTGAAACCAATACATCGTTTGCTTCCGGGGCTTTTCTGCCTAAAGCAATTAAAGTATAATCCTGTAGATTATAATCCCGAATTAAACGGATCAGCAATTGCGGATACTTAGGATTAGTTGCATAACCAGCTTTCTTT
>JAKFCI010000357.1:0-5894 GCA_036676725.1 Chitinophagaceae bacterium | reverse complement strand
TTTTGCAAAAGTTTTATCCGTAGGATCTGCTGCTGCATTTAATGCCAATGCATAGAACACTGATGCTTCCTTATCATCGGGATAATGAGCATGGAGTTGTTCCATTGCCTTTTCAAAATTTAAACATCTTGAACGGTGATCGGTTTTTTCATAATTGGCATAATACGAAGCAATCGTTGCTATATAGGCTTTTTCCTTTCCTGATTTTTCTTTTATTGAATTGGCTATCTCAATTGCTTTCGCCCCTTTTTTTAGTTCTACTTCTGTTGGTGGTGCCCACAGCGGATGAAAATTACTCATTGCCACTCCCCAATAAGCCATAGCGCATTCCGGGTTCTTGTCAATAATACCTGCAAAAACTTTTTCAGCTTCATCATATTCAAAGGAATGAAGGAGTTTTAATGCCAATAAAAAATTTCTAGTTACATCCTGCTTGCAAGTTATTTCAAAGCTTAGCGTACCTAATTGTTGATCATCGGGGCCGCAGGAAATAACGTCGCCTCTTTTCAGATCCATTCCTTTTATTAATACTGCTGAAGGAGCTGTGTTTTTTTCCTGGCACGAAATGCAGGTGAATGATAATAGAAAATAAACTGCGGGTATCAATGCTATTTTCATTCAATAATTTTTAAAATGTTTAGAAGGTTAGAGCAATATAAAAGATAAAGAGGGTGGAGGATTAATGTTCACGTTGCGGACCACACGGTTTGACGAATTTCCTTGATCACTTACTAAATTTATAATTAATAGTTGGTGATCAGTATAATGTTTGAAGATGAACATTTAAGCGAAAGACATTACCAGAACGAACAAAGATCGCTTTCGAAGTTTCCATATCACTCATCAAATGATCATTGTTGAAAACACGGTAGAGGCTACGAAGTATGTGGCAAAAAAAAATTCGATATTTACGAAAAATTTATTTGCTATTGAGCAGGAAAAGAAAGAAGATAAAGGTGAGGCACCGGGTAAAGAAGGTGAGACGGTGAGTTATGTTAAATAGATTTTAAGGTTCTTCAAAAAAACAAATTAACTAAAGCCGGAAACACGTCCGGCCTTAGTTGAAAATCATATACACTAATCTTGACAATTAGTTGAACCATTGATGATTGTTTTTGGGTCCCAAAATGTCAAAAGATTAGGTGAAGCGGTTTTTCCAGCTACTACAAGCTCGAGTTCATAAAGTTCAAGATCTGTAACATCTGAACTTAAAGCATTGCCTTTGCAAGAACCACTAATTCTAAAAGACAAATCAAAATATGCGTTGCCGCTGGTTACAGTAAGTGGTTGATCTTTTGTAGCTCCACTTTCTCCAGATTGACCAGGTACAGGCCCGGCACTTGCGCCCCTGTTGTAACAATTAAAGTCGGCAGTATAACTGTAATCCAGGTGGGCAAAGGCTTTGGTTAAGGAACCAAGGCCATAAACAGTGCCATGAGCCCTAACTTCAAAATACGAACTGCTTCCTGAGCAATGTTTGGTAACTGTAACGGTAGGTGGATTGTTCTTATTAAAATGAGGATTTTGAGCAATGACGGTATTAATGCTGAATAACGCTATCAGTGCAAACACACTTGTAAGAATTGTATTTTTCATGGTTGTTAGTTTTAATTATTTAGGTGACTGTGTATCTATTTTATTTTTTTAGCCTGCAATTTTTTTAGAGGAGGCGATTTATCGCGAACTATAATTTTACATAGCAGAAGCGCATAAGGATTTCTATTAGTATTACTTTTAAAATAACATTGAAGTGTTTGCATATACACCAGGTTAGATGGTGAAGACAATGTATTTATTGCTGTGTTGGTACAATTAAAGCAACAGATTCAACATAAATGGATATTGAATTGACAAGATTAAGTTGATCAGAAGAGATTAATAATCTGTAGGGAGCAGGAGTAAATCGTTACTTAAAGTTATGGGCAAATGGCACCAACAAAATTTTTTTTCAATAGTATTTTATTAATATATTAAAATAACCTAATGTTCAGCTATTTAAATATTAATGTTTTAAAGAGGAGGTGGTGCTAATTTGTTAAATAAGGCAATTAATTTTAGGGTCCTTACGAAAATTATCATTTACCTGCAAAAATCACTTCTAACGCCGGGGTATAAGTGAAATAGTGTTTTATTTTATTTGTTATTTTGGTTTAATCGGAATCCAAATTTCTTCTTCTGAATCCGGGTCATTGTTTTTGTATTTATCGCCGAGTATTTCAAAATGAGGCCTTTCATCTAATTCATATTCTTTAGAAAGTGGCAACCATTCACCAAAAATGTATTGAAAGATCTTCGTGTCGGTACTTAAACCTTTGTAATCAAAAACCGCGTATAGTCCGCCTGGCAAAACAAAACTTTCCATTTCAAAAGGTACATGCGAAAAGCCTGCAACCTCCACGGCCGCCCATTTTTCAAAAGTTGCATTTAAGTTGGAAAAATCAAATGCTGCAGGGTAAACTGGTATTGAAAATAAATCGCTTGTCAACGCATTTTCAATTTCCTTACGCCGCGGCATAAAGGACTTCCAAAGTTGATAGGTTTGGTTGTTTGCAAATGACATGGTCAATCGTTTGCCAATTAAATTTTTTTGCGAAATGGTTTCAATCCTGGGTTGCGTATTAATTTCTTGTGTCATAATTTTTACTGCCAATTCAACTTTTTAAAAATTAGTTTAGTTTTATTCATACAGTAGGAAGTAGTCCGGAAAAATATCCAATGTACTTTGAATGTTTTCCTGGAACTAAATGATTTATTGATACAAACTATAAAAAAACCCCTGTAAAAACAGGGGTCGTAATAGGAAGTTATCCCGATTAGAGATAATGCTCAAAATTATTGGAGCAACATTATCTTAAAGTGAACAAACTATTATCTTTTAATGATATCATTTGTTGCTACCAACGAGTGATATAATAAATTACTTTTCTTTTTTGCTGGTATGTTTTAAAACTTTAGCCTCAATAAAAAATATAATTTCTTCAGCAATATTTTCCGCCTGGTCGCCAACCCTTTCCAGCCTGCGTATAATGGATAATACATTTAATGCAGGACGAATTTCTTCGGGGTGGGATTTTACATAATCCTCAATCAGGTTATTTGCATTGATGTTTACCTTATCTAAAAATTCATCTCTTTTAAATATACCTCTTGCAATGGCACTGTCTTCCTTTTCGAATGCATGCATGATCTCCTCAACAATTTGAAGTGCTTCACCAAACATTTCTACCACCTGCGTCTTATCTAATAGTTCCTGGCTGAATGGCTTTTCTGTATCGATGATAAGGTTTGCAATACCTTCCGCTATATCACCAATCCTTTCCAAATTGGTATTGATCTTTAAGACAGCTAATAAAAACCTGAGATCAATGGCAACCGGTGAATAAATGGCAAAAATATCTTCGCAATCCCTGTCAATTTTAAGTTCCGCGGAGTTTACCCTTTTTTCTACCATTAAAACTTCTCTTGCCAAATCTTTATCAAAATTTAAAAGCGATGATAATGATTTAGAAAGTTGTGAAAAAGTAAGCTCACACATTTGAACCACTTCTTCCTTTAAATCTTTTAATTCAATATCTAATTT
The DNA here is from genome assembly GCA_036676725.1 of Chitinophagaceae bacterium. Taxonomy (GTDB): domain Bacteria; phylum Bacteroidota; class Bacteroidia; order Chitinophagales; family Chitinophagaceae; genus Flavisolibacter. The sequence continues at coordinate 2,314 of JAKFCI010000357.1, read as the reverse complement.
GGACATACTTAAATGGGTTTGAATTTAGCTAAATCGTCCTGTAATATAGTTCTGTGTTCTGGTATCTTTTGGATTGGTAAACATTTCACGTGTATCATCATATTCCACAAGTTCACCTAAATAAAAAAAAGCAGTTTTATCGCTTACTCTTCCTGCCTGCGACATGTTATGTGTTACAATGACCAGCGTATAATTTTTCTTTAAGTCAAATAACAATTCTTCAATGCTTGAAGTTGAAATAGGGTCGAGGGCCGAAGTTGGTTCATCTAACAATAATACTTCTGGTTCCATTGCAATGGCCCTTGCTATACATAATCTTTGTTGCTGACCGCCTGATAAAAATGTGCCTTTCTGGTGAAGATTATCTTTTACCTCGTTCCATAATGCAGCTTTGGTTAGCGATCCTTCTACGATCTGGTCTCTTTCGCTTTTGGAAATTTTAATGCCATTTAATTTATAACCCGCAATAACATTATCGTAAATACTTAAATTAGGAAAAGGATTAGGTCGTTGAAATACCATACCTATTTTAAGCCGAACCAGTATTGGTGCCAGGTCATAAACATCATCCTTGTGCAATAAAATTTCTCCTTTTGCTGTTGCACCTGGAATTAATTCGTGCATCCTGTTGATACAACGAAGGAATGTTGTTTTGCCGCAACCGGATGGACCCATTACCGCAACAACACTGTTCTTTTCAATATCCATATTGACATCTTTCACCACATGGTTGTCGCCGAAATAGGCATTGAAGTTCCTGCTGCTTAAAATTGTATTTTCCATTTATTAGTTATCAGCTTTGTAGTAATGTTTAATAATAATACCCAGATCAATAATATTAATGAAGCGCCCCAAGCCAGGTCATGCCACTCCTCGTAAGGACTGGTAGCGTAGTTAAAAATTAACAAGGGAAGACTTTGCATTGGTTTCAGGATATCGGTAGACATATAAGGATTGCCAAAAGCAGTAAATAGTAAGGGCGCTGTTTCACCGGCAACTCTTGCTACCGATAACATAGCACCAGATAAAATTCCACTGAATCCACAAGGCACAATCACCTTAAGTATTACTTTATGATAGGGAAGACCTAATGCAAGTCCGGCTTCTTTTAATGTTTCCGGTAATAGTTTGAGTGTTTCTTCAGTGGAACGAATTACAATGGGGATCATCATGATGGCTAATGCGATACTGCCTGATAAAGCGGAGAAACTACCACTTGGCTTTACCACCCAAAAATAAATAACGATACCAACAACAATAGAAGGCGTGCCTTGTAAAACATCAACTGCCAGCCTGCTCCAGTAAGCAATCTTTGTATTCTTGTTCTCGCTTAAAAAGATACCACATAAAATACCCAGTGGTACAGCCATGATGGTAGCTACTGCTACAATAAATAAACTTCCCACCAAAGCATTTGCAATTCCTCCGCCAACTTCTCCTACCGGCTGCGGGATGTTTACCAGGAAATCCCAACTCAATTTTGATATACCTGTTTTTAAAACGAAAAATATAATGGCAAACAGCGGCAGCGTAATCAGGAAGGCAAATAAAATGATCACCCACTCAATTGCCTTGCTTTTTTTGATCCTGTATTTATGATTGGTTTTTACTTTACTTGTAACCATGATTAAGGGTTTGTAAATTTTTTAATAATCATTTTACCCACTATATTAATTACTACCGTTACAACAAAAAGAACCAATCCCAATTCAATTAATGATGACAGGTACACGGCCCTGTCTGCTTCGGTAAATTCGTTTGCTATAACACTTGCCATTGTATTGCCGGGAGAAAAAATACTGGTTGGCAATGCACTGGTATTACCAATAACCATCGTAACCGCCATTGTTTCGCCTAAGGCCCTGCCTAATGAAAGCAACAGGCCTGCAAACAAACCAGATTTCGTATAAGGCAAGGTTACATTTTTCAATACTTCATACCGTGTTGCACCAAGTGCATACGCACCTTCTTTTAAAGGCGAAGGAACCATCCTGATTAATTCCCTTCCTAACGATGCGGCATAGGGTATAATCATAATGGCAAGGATGAGCGAAGCGGATAAGATACCTACACCATACGGAGGTGCGCCTACTTTCAATTCCATGGCTCTCACCATTGGTACAAGTACCACCAATGCCCAAAATCCATAAATAACAGATGGAACAGCGGCAACCAATTCAACTATATTTTTTAAAAATCCGGACAACCATCCTTTTGTATTGTATTCGCCTAAATAAATAGCGATTGCATAAGAAAAAGGAATAGAGATAAGGAGTGCTAAAAACGATGTGATCAAAGTACCTAAAAGAAAAGG
>JAKFCI010000356.1:0-2877 GCA_036676725.1 Chitinophagaceae bacterium | reverse complement strand
AGGTTGCCTGCATTTTTTAATTAATTCTTATATTTACAAGAAAAAATCCCAGAAGACCAATCAGGAAAATAATAACACCCAAATAGGCAGGGCCCGAAGTGTATATCTGTCCCCAATATTTTGGAATTCTGTTACCCTGTAAACTTGAAATAACCTGATCTTCGGGATAGCCTTTTTCTACAAGTTTTTTTACTGCGTTTGAATTCTCATCTACCACGTTACTACTATAACCTCCAAAAGCATTTGGCATTAGCAGAGTAAGAGCTTCTGCTTTTCCGAGACTGTATTCAAAAGCATAACTGGTATCTAACCCGGAGGTTTTGGCTGCTTTTACTTCATTGCCATTAATGGAAATATCTTTTCCTCCCCGCATAGTAAACTTGCTGTATTCAGAAGTTGTTTTTAATACCAATGCATTGCCAGCAACACCAATAGATGCAGAAATAAGTGTTAAGAAACCTGCAACAGCAATGTGTTTCCAATCCTTTTCTATTATCCACTTTATTAAGTAGCCGATTGTAATAAATGCTGCAATTAAAAAGAAATAATAACTTACCTGCAGATGGTTTACACTTAATTGTTGATATGTCCCAAATGTTGTAAGTGCTAATCCTAGCCAATATTTTTTCTCATAGATGCTTATTAAACCGCCTATTAAAAGCGGCATAATTCCCGTTGCAAGCATTTGTGTATCGTGCCCAGCAGCAATAATAACAGGGTTGTAAGTTGAAAATGAATAAGCTATTGCGCAAAGCGTTCCTATAATAGGATTGATACGGAGGATGAGGCATAAAATGTAAAAACATAAACAGGCAAGAAAGAAAAAATTCATAGGCTTGGGCAAACCTAATGTCAATATTTTCACTGTGTCAGGTAAAATAGATTTACCTTCCATTGCTACCTGGTAGTTGGGCATTCCACTAAAAAGATTGGGATTCCATAATGGGAAATGGCCAATTTTTTCTTTGTATTCAAATACATTTTGAGCCATTCCTTTCCAACCGACATTATCATGCTGATTCATTACGTTTCCTTCCAGCACAGGTTTGCAAAAGATGGCGGAAACAATAATAAAAATAATAATCGCTATGGCGTGTGGAATCAGCTTTTTGAAATCAAAGTTCATGTGCTATTTTTTATTTCTTTTTGGTCTCATGGTATTCGTCCTGAAATTTTCATTGCTGATTCGAAAATTACCAATGAAAATTTAAGGACTCATTTCATGAGGAAAAATTTTCAGTTTCAGTGAGGCAAAATAATGGTATTTTGGGGGATTGACAGCATTTTTAACGGTATGAAATGTCCCGGAAAGAATATTCATCAGTTTCACCTTACAAAATGAATATTCTTTCCGGGTAAATACCATCCGGCAATAGCCAAAATATCAATGAACGGATGAAAGGATTTTTGTTTTTCAGCAGGGTAGCCTTTATTCTGAACCTGTTATTCTTTATTGCGGTGAGTCTGCAATATGTGCGTGTTGAGCTGCCTGATTCAGCAGCTTCAATTCTTGTTATTGGTGGATTATTCCTCAGTTTGATCGTGAACCTCATTATCAATATTTGGTTTGTTATTCTGCTGCTGCGGAAGAAAATTGAACTAAAGATCAACAGCATTTTCTTTTTGAATCTTGTAGTGCTCATTATTCAACTATTCGTCTTTTTTATATGATCAAACAAATACTTTCTGATAAGTCAACCAAACTGTTTCTTGTGCTGGGCGGGTTCTTTATAGCCAACGCTCTCATTGCGGAGATCATAGGTGTAAAAATATTTTCTTTGGAAAAAACATTGGGGTTTTCACCAATGGAGATTAATCTTTTTGGGAATGCATTGTCGGTAAATCTAACAGCGGGTGTATTATTATGGCCGGTGGTATTTATTATGACCGATATTATCAATGAGTATTATGGTATGAAGGGAGTTCGGTTTCTTTCTTACCTCACTGCCGGCTTAATTACGTTTGCTTTTATCGTTTTCTTTTTTGCAATGAAATTAACTCCTGCAGATTTTTTTATTACCAGTAAACAGGGTAGTGGTGTGCCGGATATGGAGAAAGCATATAACAGTGTGCTGGGGCAAGGTGGGTTTATCATCATTGGTTCATTAACAGCTTTTATACTTGGCCAGCTGATTGATGTGTTTATTTTCCATCGTATCAAAAAAGCAACAGGGGAAAAGAGTATCTGGCTTCGTGCAACAGGCTCAACACTTATATCGCAATTCATCGACAGCTTTGTAGTACTGTTCATTGCTTTTTATATTGGCACAAGAGTAAATCAGCAGGGTAACGATTTTGTATGGCCGATGAGTTTGTTCCTGGCGGTAGGCCTCGTTAATTATATCTATAAATTTATCGTAGCAATCGTACTAACACCGGTCATCTATCTTATTCATGGTGTTATTGAAAGATATCTAGGTCATGAAAAAGCAGCTGAAATGAAAAAAGCTGCAATGCAGGATTAAAAAAGATTGTATACGTCATTTCCGCATCTCGACTTCGCTCGATGCTCCGTATACCGCCCTTCGACTTCGCTCAGGGCTGTTGTTTTTGCTTGCAGGTAAAAGCTTGCAGCCTTCTTAATGCTTTTCCTTCAGCATCCGTGCAACCAATTTGTCAATAGGAAGTGTAAGGGTTTCCTCATTGAAATGCTCCCAATCAATTAACCGTATTACTTCCGATTCACCCTTGGGATCAGCTACCTGGTGCGGTTCAAAATCGAAAGGAGTTGTTTTGAACGGGAGTAAGATCGGCTCAAGCGGTTTTACATAATAATATATGGAGAGTATCTGGTGAGCAGTATTAAATGCACTCTGCTGGTAAAAGTCGGTGGTATATAAATGATCACCTATTTCTGAATCAATAAAAAGTTCTTCT
>JAKFCI010000355.1:0-2013 GCA_036676725.1 Chitinophagaceae bacterium | reverse complement strand
TGTCCCATTGTTCTGCGCAGCCTTGTAATGGCTTTTACAAATCTTTCAAATGAAACCGGTTTTACCAGGTAATCAACAGCATCGAGCTCAAAACCTTCTACCGCGTATTCGCGGTAAGCAGTTACAAAAATTATTTTAGGTGGATGTGACAGGTTTCTTATGAAATCCGTACCCAGGAGTTTGGGCATTTTAATATCCAGGAAAATGACATCAACATCTTTTTGCCTTAATACATCAATCGCTTCAATGGCGTTACCACACTTGCCTGCAATTTCCAGGTAACTAATATTGGAGATGTGCGATTCCAGCACTTTTAGCGCAGGTGGTTCATCATCTACTATCAGGCAACGCATTTTCATCCTAAAGCATTTTGATAGCCTGTAGCATATACTGGTGAAGCATTATAGCTGAATACAATTTGAGCACCCAGCTCCAGCCAGAGTGAAACAACAAAAAAATCTCCTTCGTCAGAAAGCTTCAATTCATGCTTACCGGGATATAAAAAAGATAACCGCTTTTGAACATTTTGTACACCGATGCCTTTCTCGTTTATATTAATCAATTGATTTTTACTGTTTACAATTTTACACCGCAAGTCATTGTCTTTTACACTTATATCAATGCTTAACCAAACGCGGTTTAATTGTTCTGATGTTCCATGTTTAAAAGCGTTCTCGATAAAAGGAAGTAACAGGAAAGGAGCGATCCATTTGTTTTGAATATCGCCTTCAACGTTTAAGGAGATGTCAATACGGTCACCATAACGTTCCTTTTCAAGGTCAACATAATTTTTCATGATCTCGATTTCCTTTTCCAGCAATACTTCATCTGTTTTACAATCGTACAACATGTAACTAAGCAAAGAAGATAATTTTAAAACAAGACCCGGCGTTTTCGATGACTTCTCTAACGAGAAGGCATAGATGTTATTTAAGGTATTGAATAAAAAGTGTGGATGCACCTGCGCTTTTAATAATTGCAGTTCGGCTACTACTTTTTGGTTTTCTGCATTCATCCATTCGCGTTGTTTCATAATCCAATGTTTAAATAGTTTTATGATCACAACAGCTGCTGTCGCAGTAAGCAGGCATAGATAGGTTGCAGGCATCCATGCATTTTCAATATTCACTTCCCAACCCAGGTAATTACGTTGTACCGGGAAAATGATATAGGCCATGGTCAGGAAATTGATAAACCACCCGGCCACCACCCATGTAATAACGATGGCAGTAAATGCCATATACCGGGACTTTAAAAGAAATTTTGGGATTACATAATACGCCAGTGGATAGGAATAAATGATCTTAACCGGCACCCAAAAAAAAGTAATAAATACACTGATCAAATAAGTTGGAAAAATAAGATTCCAGAAAAGTGCCCAGGTTAACAGATAGGCAACCCAGTAGGTAATATGGCGCAAAACCGTGTAACGATTGGAAAAAACAAAACTGTTGAAATCAATTGCAGCCATGGGAGCAATTTTGATAGAACAAGTTAAGAAATTGGACCTAATTATTTATGGAAATAGACTAAACGCTTTTATTTCCGACAAACAACATTTATCATCCAGTTAAGGCATTCATCTGTTGTTTTCGTTTTCTCTCGATGAATTTGTGCATTGGGCATTTTTGCAGTAAAAGATTTTGCAACCCGCTTTACCTTAAATATACAATCGACATAAAGAACCCATTTGCTGGTTATGTGGAGATGAAAAACCCAAAGGTCTTTTCACTTATTAATGATCATATTCCTCACAATTCAAAACTTAAATAAGCTTTTATGAAAAGTAAATTCATGCAAATGGTAATGGCTGCTGGTGTATGTATTTTTTTAACCGCATGCCAGAAAGATTTCAAGTCAACCGGCTCATCACAGGAATTACAAGTGGCACGTAGCAACGAATTAAACGGGCATTTAAAACAAACCAAAACGTATACATCGGACGTTGCCATTAAATGGATGGACATGCAGGTAAAACAAATGAAAGCCTATCCTGGCATCGTGGGCAATGTT
>JAKFCI010000354.1:0-8525 GCA_036676725.1 Chitinophagaceae bacterium | reverse complement strand
CTTTATTAACAAGGGTTTTTGGAAAAACTTCAATGTATTGTGTTTTTACATCAGGCTCAATCCAATCGTCAATGCCTTCAATATGTTCTTTGGTCGATTCGGTTTTTAAAAATTTATTTTTTGTATTGAACTGGGCACCGCGGCCTTTTTTATAGGAATCGACAGTTTCTTGTTCTTTATTTATTTCTTGCATTTATTGCTGTTTTATAATTAAGTATTGTTGTGTATTGCACAATAGGATTACCGAACGCACAAGTGAGTGACACAACAGAAGATGCTAGTAGTAACAAAGCCAGTTACATAAATAAATTTCCTTGTTTTGTAGCAACCGGCAGGTTTTGAAATTCGAATCGCCTGGCAATTTGGTAAGCAACTTTTTCGCCTGCAGGCCGTTTTAATAACAACATATGATCGGCAATAAATTTTCCAGTGAAATGACGATTTGAATATTCAAGCCATCCTTGCTCGTACTGCCAGGGCTTTAATTTGCGGGCAATTACAATATTTGGATCGTCTATAAAATGCGGTTTATTTTCTGCATTGAATTTCATGATCCGTTGTGCCGTTTTTAATTCTTTAACCAAGGCCTGCACCGGCAATTTGGTAGGCACATTTATTAAAATGGAATGGGACGGGTAAGAACCATAATCCTTCAGTTCAATTTTAAATGGCGTGATGCCCATAGCAATTACTTGTAACCGGTGCAATAGCCTTTCTTCCATCATTCCCCAATTGGTAAAAGTTGCAAGCGCTATGTGCGACTTGCCATATTTTGCAGTATCGGTTTTAAATTTTTCAGCAAATTCTTTTTTTACGTTTGAAATTTTATGCACCAATTCATCATGTGGACTTAGCACCAGCACATATTCAAAAACACGGTAACCCGGAATGCTGCTGTTCATTTTTTCCATAGAAGTGATTTTTATAATTGCACATTTATTTAGCATAAATTTACTAAATTTATTAGTAACTCATTTTGTTTTTTTTGTTTACAAATTGATCGCCATATTAAAATATTATTGGCTGTAACAGCCGCTGTGCCTAAGTATAAATATTTAATTATTCTATTTCCACTTACCTCCAGCTATTGATTTTATGGATTTTACTACTTACTTTGAGGAATAATCTGACGTACCAAACTAACGATCCTTATGGAAATTCCATTTCAGAAGCTCGCTTCCCTGCAGGGACGATTAAAAGCTCCGCTACAAATTGACCTTTGGTCATCATTCCAGCAAAGGATATTCAGCACCCTATTATTTATTAAGTCTATTGGCTTATCGGTTGAAATGGATGATTATGAAAAACGAAAACTTGGCGTTTTTAACCTCATTAATTTTTTTCAACTAATCACAGGAATCAGTATTGCTATTGTAGGATTATTTGGCACCAATAGTCTTCCCCCGTCTTCGTGGGTCATTGCTTGCTTTCCGGCGCTTATCAGCATCATGGTGATCACGCTGAATCATTTTAAAAAATACGAAACGGCCTTACTTGCTTATTTTATTTTACAACCATTTTTTACTTGCGTTGTTTACTTAAACGGCTTAAACCTTGGCCTGGAGCTTTTTTTTATATTATACGGCATCCTTTCGGTTTTCTTTTTACGCGACATTGGATACATGGCATTTACCATTGCCTTTTCCATGATCTCTTATTTTGTTCTTTCAGTTTTTTGTAAATCTTACCAATACCAATTAGCAAATGCAAACATGACCGTTTACCTGATTAACCAGGTATTGGCGATTGGTTTTATTTTCTATGGCCTGTTTCTCATTAAAAAAGAAAACACCGGCTACCAATACAGCATTTTAGATAAAAATGATGTGCTTAAACTTAATAATGAAAAGATTTTAAGGCAGAAAGCCATTATTTTAGAAAAAGCGAAACTATTAAAAGCGCAAAAAGAAGAACTAACGGAATTAAACACACTAAAAAATAAATTATTCTCTGTAATTGCACACGACCTTAAAACACCCATGTATGCCTTACGCAATTTGTTTCGTAATGTGCAGCAACAAAAATTGCCGGCAGAAGAAGTTCATGCAATGATACCTGACGTGGTGAATGATTTGAATTATACCACCAGCTTAATGGAGAACTTATTGCTTTGGGCAAAAACCCAAATGGAAGCTGATAAAGTAAAACCACAAACAGTTGATGTGTCCCTACTGGTGAATGAAGTAATGCAACTTTTACGATTGCAAGCCGAAGCAAAACAAATTTACGTGGAACACAAAAACCTTGAACCTGTACTGGTTTCTGCTGATAAAGAAATGATCAATCTTGTTTTACGCAACTTACTTTCCAATGCAATTAAATTCACACCCAAAAATGGATATATTTCACTAGGCATAAATGAGCTGGCTTCTTTTGTGGAAGTTTATGTAAAAGATACCGGCACCGGGATTACAATTGAAGCACTGGAAAAGATTAAAGCAAATAATTATTACACAACGGTAGGTACTGCTTCGGAATCAGGTACAGGCCTTGGCTTAATGCTGTGCAAAGAATTTTTAGCGCACCACGGCGGAAAAATGCACATTGAAAGTGAACCTGGAAAAGGAAGTACGTTCTCATTTACTTTACCCCGAAAAACGATATTAGCCTAACTAATAAAAAAGCCCCTGATTAAAGGGGCTTTTTTAATTGCAATATGTTTATTAAAAAGTTTTTATTACTCCGTCATCTTTGATCTGCACTTCTGTTACCTTACCATATTTTTCAGCAATCTTTCTAATGTCTTCGGCTTTACCAACCAAAACAAATTGAAGATTGTTTTTAGGAAAATATTTGGCAACAATTTCTCTTGCTTTTTCTGCGGTTAATTCATCTACCGATTTTTGAAAATTATTGATAAACGATTCATTGAAGTCGTACCAAAACATTTGCGTGAGCAAACCGGCCAATTGGCCTGCTGTTTCATAGCGTGGAGGGAATTGGCCTTTCACGTAGTTTTTGGCGGAGGTCAAAGTTTTATCATCAATTCCTTTTGTATGTAAACGGTTTAATACTTCAATTGATTTGTCAATAGCCGCCTCTGTATTTTTTGTAGCAGTGAATGTTGAAATATTAAATGAACCTGCATTTTTCAAGCGGCTGAAATTACTCCTGGCGCCATAGGTCAAACCGGTATTCACTCTTAATTCGTCATTTAACCATGAAGTGAATCTTCCGCCAAATAAAGTGTTCACTACTTCCATAGCAACGTAATCAGGATTGTTTCGTGGAACGCCGGGACCACCAATATAAAATGTAGTTTCCCTTGCATCATCTTTATTTACAAGTAATACCCTTGCAGTATTTGCAGGAACCACTTTTTTATTAGCAGCATTTACCGGGGTGGTACCCTTTGCCCAGCCACTAAACAGTGCTGTCAACTTTGCTTTCATTTCCTTCGCATTAAAATCACCAACGATTGCAATGGCGGAACCATTTGGAATGTAATTGGTCTTATAAAATTTTTGTGCGTCACCAACAGATAATTTGGCAACAGTTGTGGCTCGGCCAGATTCGGGGTTAGCATAAACATGATCACCATAAGTTACCTGGTCGAAATAATTTCCAATGACGTTACGGGGACTTTCTTTGGCTTGCTCTAATTCTGCCAGCAACAATTTTTTTGCTTTTTCAAATTCAGTTGCATTAAATGTCGGCGTCAATAAAACATCACGAATGATTGCTAAGACCTTGTCTTTGTCCTTTGCTGCAAATTTTGCACTTAGGCCCGCTGCTTCTTTACTTGCATAAGTTGATACTGATGCACCAATAAAATCGAGTTCTTCTTCTATTTGCGATTTGCTTTTATTCTTTGTTCCATGCATTAACGCTTCCGCCGTCATATTAGCCAAACCTGAATGCACGCCATCATAGATTGCACCGGCAGGCATGATGGCAGAAACGTTGATCATTGGCACTTCGTGCTGCTCCATTAAATAAATAGTAAGACCGTTCTTTAAAACAGTTTTTTCGTAAGCAGGTACTTTAAAAGTTGCCTGCTGGTTTTGGGCCTGCATTGCAAATGCAGTAAGGAACGACAACAGTGTAAATAAATATTTTTTAAAAGTCATTTTATTAAAATTGAAAATTGATAATGTTGATTTGATCAATGAATCCGCACAAAAATCTAGTCCTCAACATTGGTTTGTAAAATACCAACCGTACGATTGCTTTTCTTTAAATATTCGTTGGCTACTCTTTTAATATCATCTAAAGAAACTTTATTGTATTCCGAAGGTGCATTGAACATTTTACGATAGTCACCAAAAAACACTTCGTAGGTGCCCAGGTTATTGCTTTTACCATTGATTGTTTCAACCTGGTTGTAAAATTCAATTAGCTTTTGATTTTTTACTTTTTGCAATTCTTGTTCACTGATGCCACTTTTCTTTATTTTTTCTAATTCTTCGTAAATAGCATTTTCAAGATCCCCGGTTTTGATGCCCTTGTTGGTTACGGCAGCCACTGAAAAAAGCGTGGGATCAAATGCATCGCCAAACGAAACAAAAACACTTGATGCCAATTGTTTTTTATCAACCAAAGCAGAATAAAGCCTGGAAGATTTACCGCTTGTTAAAACAGAGCTTAAAATATTTAAAGCATAATAATCTTTATGTTTTGTTTCGGGTACATGGTAGGCAATGGCTAAATAAGGATTTGCTACTTCTTTTTGAACAACAATTCTACGTTCGCCTTTTTGTGGCGACTCAACCAAATGAACAGGTTTTGGCGCCGGCTGAGCTGGAATAGGTTCGAGGTATTTTTCAGCCAATTTTTTAACGTCATTTAGCTTAACATTACCGGAAATAACAACAACTGCATTGTTGGGTGCGTAGTAGGTTTTAAAATAATATTCCAGGTCTTCTTTTGTCCAGTTTTTAATGTCTTCTTCGTAACCAATAACCGGCCAATGATAAGCACCTTCCTGGAAAGCGGTTGCCTGTACATTTTCAAATAACATGCGCCATGGCGAATTCTCAAGCCCCGTGCTTCTTTCGGATAGAACCACACCCCTTTCGCTTTCAACCATACCGGTATCAATACTTAAACTGGAAATACGATCTGCTTCCAGGTCAAAAATTACTTCTGTTGCAGAAGCCGGGAACCAATTGGTGTAAACGGTAACATCTTCTGTTGTATAAGCGTTGTTTGAACCTCCATTGTATTCCATGGTCTGGTCGAACAATTTAGGACCGTATTTTTTTGCACCATTGAACATCATGTGTTCAAAAAAATGTGAAAGTCCTGTAATACCCGGGTGTTCGTTGCGGGAGCCAACACGATAAAAAATATACATGTTCGCATTGGGTATGCTGGCATCTTCCAACACCAGAAATTTCATTCCATTTTTTAGGGTAAATGTTTTTACATCATCAGCCTTATTTTGCGCAAAAACATTCGTGCTTAAAAAAAGTAATAGCGGAAGCAATCTTTTCATAATAAAAAATAAATTAAGTAGGGGAAAGATATTAATAATTACACATCAAGTTATTGCGTACTGATGTAAACGGTGTATGTAAGGTGCAGGTGGTTTTTTATAAAATAAAATCCCGCATAAATGCGGGATCATGATAATATTTTAAGTGATTTAGCTGCCTCTTTGCGAACCGCCGGTCATGCCTTTTTTTACAAAGCCGCCGCCTTTTCCTTTGCTGATAAATTTCGATCCCTGGTTTGCATTTTTTTGAGCAGTATTGGTAGTCGAAGATTTTTTATCGCCTTTTTTCCCTTTTGGAGTAAGTAGTCCCATAGTTCTATTGTTTAGTAGTTAAATGTACTGAAGTTTTAAAAAATTATTGTGCGTAATCAGGCACATAATCTTTTTGTCCAAATAATTTCATGGTATGAAAATGCGATTTTAAAGCTGCCGTAACGGTTGGAAATGAATGATACGGAAGATTATAATCTTTACAATGCTGGCGAACAATTTTGCTGATAGCCGGGTAATGAATATGACTTATTCTAGGAAATAAATGATGCTCTACCTGGTAATTTAAACCACCAACAACCCAATTCACAATTTTATTATCTGGAGCAAAATTAGCCGTGGTTTTTATTTGATGGATAGCCCACTCCGTTTCTATTACTTTATCTTCTAACCCTGCTGCAGAAAATTCCGGACCTTCTACCGCATGAGCTAATTGAAATACAAATGCGATAAATAAACTCAACACGATACCCATTGTTACAAAACCAATTAACCAGGGAAGAAAACCTACAACCCAAATTGGTATAACAACATAAACGATAGCATACCAAATTTTGCTCACCCAAAATATCCAATGCTCCTGCCTGCTCATGGGTTGAATGGCTGTATTGTGAATGCGTTTTGTAAAATATTTTTCAAAGTCGCGAAGCCCAACCCACATAAAAATTGTCATGCTGTAAGCAATCGGTAAATAAATATGCTGGTACTGATGAATAGGCCACCACTCTTGTGTAGGACTTTGTCTTAGCAATTTGCTTTGTGCAATATCATCATCAACACCCTGGATGTTTGTATAAGTATGATGTAAAATATTGTGTTTTTGCTTCCAGAAAAATGCATTTCCGCCAATGGCATTTAAGCTTAAACCTAAAACATTGTTTACCCATTTTTTGCTTGAGTAAGCACCGTGGCAAGAGTCGTGCATAATATTGAAGCCAATGCTGGATATGACCAAACCCAGCAATGCGCAAAGAAACAAGCTAAGCGCTACGGGCATGGTTACCGTCAATAGCACCACGTAAAGTGTTATTGCCGAAGGAACAAGAATTAATGTTTTTGAATATAGACGCCAGTTGCCCGTCTTCTTCAGTTTATTCGTTTTAAAATAATCATCAACTGATCTTTTAAGTGTTTGAAAAAACTGGCTGTTGTTATTATTGAAAGTTACTTTAGCTGCAAAATGCGCCTTCCTGTTTATTTTTTCTGCCGTAGCTGCCATAGAGAATATTGATTTTTTTGCCCCGATAGTTGAGCTTGAAAGATAAGAATTTTGCCTTTAATAAAACTCCTATGAGTTCAAGATACCTCAAAATAGAAACTCATGACGTTAAATTGCAAAAGCTGGGCCTCGAAATAAATGGTTCTTTGATTGTATTTATTTAAATAAAAACATCCTTAAATTTTAGACAAGCCATTTTTTTAATCAAGGTGAGAAATATATATTGCACCGCTTTTAGCATTTAAAGAATGGATCTCATGTTTTATTGTTATCATGTGCCAATCTAGAAAATGCAGATTTAACATTTGAAAAAGGAACAATAATTTACCTTTCGTTGTTATGACAGTAGAACAAATTGAAAAATTCATGACCAATAATGAGGTCCCTGAAGGAAAAATCATTCGTTTTGAATTGAAAAAGAGGGACCCGGTACGTGGCCTTTTTGTAAAAGGAAGAGATTACAACGACCTTAAAACCAGGAATTTCTGGCGTATTGTACCTCAATCTCGCCTTGCAGCTTATCAAAAAACATCAGACATTAGCCTTGCCCGCATATTTGTTGGCTCTGACTTTTTGAAACTTTCCTTTGTGCCGAACAAGGCTGAAGAATAGTTCTCAATTAGCTCAATTATTAATTTGGCGTACAAGAGTGCGACGCAACTAAGCTGATAAGGGTATTACAGTTGGTCAAAATTTCTATTTTTCTTTCATTAGATAAATAGTTGTTGACCCATTGGGACATTTTGATGTCCAATAAATTCTTTATCGTATCAGCGTCATGGTTCCCTTTTGCTGCACCGCTTTCTTTGTATCGCGGTCTGTATAACGAAGAAGCCAGACATAGGTGCCTGTTGCCTGGGGTACGCCATTTATTTTTCCATCCCAGCCTTGTTTCCAATTTTTGGTTTTATAAACCAGCCCGCCCCAACGGTTGTAAATTGAGAACTCTAATCCTTCTGTCTTAATTGCGTTCAATGGTTTAAAAAAATCGTTTTTACCATCGGCATTGGGGGTAAAAGCATTTGGCACAGCCAGGAAACAACTGCTGTAGATCAATATTTGTTTTTGTGCCACATTGGTACAGCCAAAACTATCGGTAACTGTTAGTGTCACCGTATACGGCGTTTCACGCATTGGTGGTGCATAGATGTGATGCGGATTTGTACTGTCAGAATTCCCCCCGTCTCCAAAGGTCCAGGCGTAATCCAGAATTTTTCCTTCAGAGCTATTGGTAAAAGGAATTAATTCGGAAGGGCAGTTATCTTCAAAAACAGAAAAGCCTGCTTTTAAATAATTATCCAGGGCAATTTTTTGTTGGGAAGAATCGGTGCAAAAGCCATTACTTACTGCCAATTGAACTGTTTTTTCATTGAAACTGGAATACAAACCTCTTGGATTTTGAAGATTGCTTTGCTGACCTTCATCTAAATTCCACTGCCAGCTATTTATCCCATTGCCTCCATTATGAAAATATCGAACTGTATCGGTAGAGCAGCCATATCCAATTACATAATTAAATCCAGCATTTACGGTATCTGCAACCGAAAAAGCGAGTGAGGAACCAACTGGTGTTTGTTCGCCACATTCATTGAATAAGGT
>JAKFCI010000353.1:0-3334 GCA_036676725.1 Chitinophagaceae bacterium | reverse complement strand
GCTACGTTGGTGTTGAGTGTGAGTGCGGCGGTTACCTCGACTACGACTGCTTCTATTTGTTCTGCGCAGTTACCATACAGCTGGAACGGCAATGTGTATACGTCGGCTGGTACCTACAAGGATACCCTGACCAATGCGGCTGGTTGTGACTCGATCGCTACATTGGTGTTGAGTGTGAGTGCTGCGGTTACCTCGACTACGACTGCTTCTATTTGTTCTGCGCAGTTACCATACAGCTGGAACGGCCAAGCTTATAATGCACCAGGAACTTATAGTGTAAAACTTACCAATGCTGCCGGTTGCGACAGTATCGCATCTCTAATCCTAACATTGCAAGAAATTTCAGTTAGTGTAAACTCTCCATCTATTTGTGCAGATGGTGGTGCCGCAAGCATTATCGCGACACCAAATCCTGCAGGAAATTATACTTATGTTTGGACAGTGCCAGCAGGTGTGCCAGACCCAGGAAATGTAGCTGACTTTACTACTGATAAAGCAGGTACCTATTCTGTAGTTATAACAAATGAGAATGGTTGTACTGCAACGGCCTCAGGAGTATTGAATGCTACACCAACTGCGGCCTTTGCTGAAACTAATGATGTTTGTGCCGGGTCAAGTACTACAGTTAAAATATTATTATCAGGAACGCCTCCATTCCAGATTACATATTCAGATGGAACAAATACCTATAACGTTAATTCTATTACGACTAATACTTACCAGTTTACAGTGACACCGCAAACAACATCTACATACAGTATTTTAAGTGTGCGGGATGCGAAGTGCAGCAATTCAAACATAACCAGTACGGTAACAGTAACTGTTTACCCAACTGAAGCTTCGGTTCGTTATCAAACAATAACTACACCGCCAAATACACCAGTACAATTAAATGCAAGGAATTTTGGTAGCGCTTACACGTACAAATGGAGACCTGCATTCGGATTGAATAATTATTCTATCATTAACCCTGTTTTCAATTATGATAGAACTACAGAATACTTAATTGACATTACATCCCCTGCAGGGTGTCCAATAACTGATACAATTTTAATAAGAGTAAATGAACTTGCAGCACCGTTGTTGAAGTCTGATCTTTTTGTGCCAAAAGCATGGTCGCCAAACAGGGATGGACATAATGATAAATTATATCCGCTAACTGTGAATATTGCTGAATTGAAATACTTCAGGATATTTAACCGGTGGGGACAGCTTGTTTTTGAAACCAATATTATTGGACATGGATGGGATGGAATTTACAAAATGGAACCGCAGGTAATGGATGTATATACCTGGACAGTGGAGGCTATAGGTGTGGATGGAGTTTATTATAAACGGAGTGGAAATTCAGTTTTATTACGTTAACTTTTAAGTCATGAATTTGAAGAGGATCTGTGTGTTAATTTGTTTGGTGGGCATGAGCGTTTATTCTCATGCCCAAGATCCAAGTTTTTCGCAATTCTTTTCTTCACCGCTTAATATCAATCCTAGTTTAACGGCACGCATTAATTCAGATTGGCGGGCAATTTCAAATTTTAGAAATCAATGGATTGGACCTGCAAGTCCATATGTTACCGGAACAATTTCTTTTGATAGAAAAATACTTCAGCATAAAGTACCAAATGTTACAGAAGAAAATGACATCCTGGGTATTGGTGGCATGATGATGTTTGATTACGCCATGAGTGGAATTGTAAAAAGTACATACGCTTCTGCCAACTTATCGTACAATGTAAAATTATCGGAAGGAAAATACGTAAATAGGATAGGAGCCGGATTTGGCGTGAGTTACGGACGTCGTCATGTAGACTTTGGCAGGTTAGATTTTGAAGAACAATTCACCGGTTTCGGTTTTAATACGAATCTACCCACTGGAGAAGTTGCCTTGACAAATATGAAGCCCTATTTCTCCGGAAGTGCCGGTTTGGTTTATAGTGTTACAACAGAAAAGGCAAATTTAGATGTTGGTGTTGCGGCGTATCATTTAAACAAACCAAAACAAACTTTTTTGGAAGACGAACACCAGATATTACCAATCAGAAGAGTTATCCATGCAAATTTTGAAACTTTTTTAAATGATGTTGTTGTTTTAAATGCAAATGCTATTTACCAGTTTCAACGCGAGGCGCAATATTATTCTTTTGGAAGTGCAATCGGGTATTATTTGCCATCGCAAAACAACGTTTTATTAACCGGTGGTTTATGGTATTGGTCTAGAAATGCAGTGATTCCATACCTGGGATTAAACTATAAAGATTTTCAATTTGGATTAAGCTATGACGCAACTATTTCAAAATTAAAAGAAGCCACTCCAAAACCTTCTACCTGGGAGCTTTCATTAATCCTTCGCGGGGTAAAAGATCCAAGAAATGTGATTCCTTGCCCGTGGAAATGATCATAACCATTTTTTCAACCTAATTTTTTAAATAAGCTTTTAGTTGCTGGTAATCATTTTGCATTTTGATAGATAATCTTTTTTTATTTGTCAAACCAATTAATGTATGTGGCAGTTCAATTTTTTGATTGATAATTGGTTCAACAACGTTTTGAAATTTTATGGGATGTGCGGTTTCTAAAAAGATGCCTGCTTTGCCGGTATGTTCTTTAAGATATTTTTTCAAGCCACAATAGGCAACCGCACCATGCGGGTCTAATAAATAATGGTGTATTAAATACATTTCTTTAATCGCTTGCTTCGTTTCATTATCCGAAAAGCTATAGGCAGTTAATTTGTTTTTTAATTCCTGTAAATCATTTTTAAATAATTCCATAATCCTAACAAAATTGCTTGGGTCACCAACATCCATTGCATTTGAAATTGTTTGTACTGAAGGTTTGGGTTTGTATGTTCCTTCATTTAAAAAATTCGGTACTACGTCATTCGCATTACAGGAAGCAATAAAACGTTCTACGGGTAATCCAGATGCATTTGCCAGCATACCGGCGCAAATGTTTCCAAAATTTCCACTTGGTACACTTATAACCGGGGGTCGCTTTTTATTTGTCCATTGCTGGTAAGCAAAAAAATAATAAAACTGTTGTGGCAACCAGCGTGCAACATTTATTGAATTAGCCGAAGTAAGAAAAATTTCTTTTTTTAAATCTTCATCTGCAAAGGCCTGTTTTACCAGTCGTTGGCAATCATCAAAGTTGCCGTCAACTTCTATCGCGGTTATATTGTTACCATAAGTTGTTAATTGTAGTTCCTGGAGTTCGCTAACTTTTTTTGATGGATAAAGGATCACAACATTTATTCCTTCTACATTGAAAAATCCATTGGCAACTGCACTGCCTGTATCTCCCGATGTGGCAACTAGTACAGTTAATGAAGCAT
>JAKFCI010000352.1:0-8784 GCA_036676725.1 Chitinophagaceae bacterium | reverse complement strand
CAAACATTAAACAATCATCGTTTGATAAAGAAAAAGATGCTGATACAGTAGGAACAGAAATTACAGACGGAGAAGGCGGTTAGCGATTATTATCTTTTGATATAAAATTCATCGTGTGGTTGTAATTCTTTCTGTTGTATGATCACGTCTGTTACATGTGCATTTGCAGGTCCTTCTTTACACCAATCAATAAAAGCATTGAGTGCTTCTTCATCGCCAGTGGCTTCTGCTTCCACATTGCCTTCTTCTGTATTTTTAATCCAACCATTTATACCAAAACGTTCCGCAGTTCGTTTTGCAGTTGCCCGGTAAAAAACGCCTTGTACTTTCCCTTTTATTAATAAACGAATAGTTTTCATAATAGATTTTAAAGAGAATTTTTAAAATCTTCCTTTTCTTTTTTTAACGAACGAAGCATCGAGCCATAATCCTTACCCGCTGCTAATGCAGTAACTGTTTGGGCTATGCGTTTTGCTTTTGTTACTTCTGTCTTGGCACTATCTATCCAGCGTGTAAAATATAGCTGGTGGCTTTTTGCAAGAGCATTGTATTGCTCCAGTGCTGTTGGCTCATCTTTCAAACATAATATCAGGTCTTTTGGAGGCTTTATTTCTTCATTATCTACGTTCAATTCAACTTTTATAGTGGCACCAACATTTTTACGAATTGCTTTTCGCATCAAGGCATTTACTGGTAGAATAAATGCACCTCCGCCAACAGGTATCAATGCTACTTTTTTAATGCTGTATTCATCCAAAGTGCCTTTTACACGAAAAGATTTTTTATTGTTTGGTTTTAAGGCAAGCGCAATTCTTTCGGGGATATTAATATAGGTCCAACCGGTTTTTTCGCCTTGTTGCCCATATTTTTCTATGATGGCGATAAAACTGACCATGGTGCTTGTTTGAACTATAAAACTATAAAATCATCGGCTATTATTATGTACGTGGCATAAGATTAGAGGAAGTCTATGTATAAAAACATTTATTATGAAACAGCCATCAAAAGAAGAAGAAAATAAAAACCGCCCTGACATGGATAAAAATAAAAATGCAGAACACCAAAAGGAGGAGACACCGATCTATTTAACCAGTGACAGCACTTTACAAACACCTTCAGAACATGAGCATGACCAAAGTGTTGATCCAACAAAAGATACAACAAGGGAAGTCTCCAGAGATGATTTAAATGATATAAAACTAGGCACAATTACCGGTCGTGAAAGTAATTACAAGGAGCAGGAATAAATTTTATATGGGCGATTAATTTAAAAAGGAAAACGTTCAACATTTCTCTGTAACCATTTAGTTCTGCAAAGAAAATAAACTCGTAAATCGTAATACGAGCCCTTGCACAATATATTTCCTTAGTCGATCATGTAAACTCAACTTTTTTTGATGCTTGATAATCGCTTCATGTTTGCTACCGGAATTGAGAATAGTTATCCAACTATTTTATTGCCCGATGGTACAACTAAGCGGGTGGATGAAATGGAAAAGTGTGGGCACTATTTACATTGGGAGCTGGATTTCAATTTAACAAAAGACCTCGGTATAGATTACCTGCGTTTTGGTCCGCCTTATTATAAAACACATACTGCGCCAGGTGTTTACGACTGGCATTTTGCCGACGAAACTTTTGCAAAGTTAAAAAGGTTAGATATTACGCCAATTGTTGACTTACTTCATTTTGGCGTACCCGACTGGATGGGTAATTTTCAAAACCCTGATTTTCCAAAATACTTTGCAGAATATGCAAAAGCGTTTTCCGAACGGTTTCCTTACCTGCAATTTTATACGCCTATAAACGAAATTTTTATCACGGCCATGTTTTCTGCTCAATATGGTTGGTGGAACGAAAGGCTCCAAAGCGACAAGGCTTTTGTAACAGCCATCAAACATTTATGCCAGGCAAATACATTGGCTATGCACGAAATTTTAAAAGTGCGTCACGATGCTGTTTTTATTCAAAGTGAATCGTCCGAATATTTCCATCCATTTCGGCCAGAGGTGCAAAAAATGGCAAACTTCTATAATCAAAAAAGGTTCCTGGCTCTCGACCTGACCTATGGCTATCCTATCAAGGTAAGTATGTACGAGTACCTTTTAGATAACGGAATGACCAAAGAAGAATACCATTGGTTTGAACACAACCAGGTAAATGCGCATTGTGTTATGGGCAACGATTATTATGTAACGAATGAACATCTTGTTTTACCAAATGGACTTACTACTGCAGCTGGTGAGATTTTTGGATACTATGTTATCACACATCAATATTATAACAGGTACCGCTTGCCCATCATGCATACCGAAACAAATATGCGCAGTCCCGATTCTGTTAGCTGGTTGTGGAAAGAATGGGCCAACATACACCGTTTAATACAAGATGGCGTACCCGTGCTTGGGTTTACCTGGTATAGTTTAACACACCAGGTAGATTGGGATACAGCATTGCGGGAAAACAACGGGAACGTGCATGAAGTTGGTTTATTTGACTTGCAACGAAATCTTATGCCCGTGGGGCGGGCCTATAAACGATTGATAGAACAGTGGCGTGAAGTGCTTGCGACAGAGGATTACGGAAGATTTTTCCGTCACTAATTATTTTTTTTGCATAACTGTATTGTAATTAGTTAGAACCAACTGTATTGCATTCTTAAACGTTTTGTATTTCCAATTCTGCGGGTACAATATTTTATAAGTGTAAATTCAATTTTTTTGCAATTAAAATTTAAGATATTTAACCCATGATGATATTGCTTGCAGCTCTAAGCATTTTTTTTATTCTTACTGTTTTCGGTTCATTAATTCGTAACGATTACTGGGCCTTTAAAATATTGGAATATCCAAGGCTGCAAAAACTTTTTCTTGTATTAATCGTCTTTGGGCTTTGGTTTTACTACTGGCCAATTGAGCACACATTTTATAAAATGCTTATTGCCGGCCTGGGTGTTTGCATCATATACCTTCTTTATAAAATTTTGCCCTATACTTCACTTTCTAAAAAAGAAATGAAAACGGTGGCTTCAAACAATCCTGATAATGAAATCAAAATCTTTGCAGCCAATGTTTTGCAGGACAATAAAGAGTATGGCCGAATGTTGCAACAAATTCGTTCCTGCAATCCTGATTTGATATTCCTGTTAGAAACGGATGAAGGTTGGGCAGAAGGAGTGAAAGAATTGGGCAATGATTATCCATACCAGCTTTTAAAGCCAATAAATAATACTTATGGATTACTTTTTTATAGTCGTTTAAAACTTGAAAATGGAAGTATAAACTTCCTGGTTAAAAATGATATTCCTTCGATAGATGGCATTTTGTATTTGCCATCGGGGCAGCAGGTACAATTTTGGGGTTTACACCCGGAGCCGCCTGTACCTGGCGAAAACTTATATTCGACAGCAAAGGATAAAGAATTGATGAAAGTAGCCTTAAAAGTAAAAGAATGTAAAATTCCATGTTTTGTTTTTGGCGACCTGAACGATGTTGCCTGGAGCCACACTACCGAACTATTTCGCAAAACCAGCCAATTGCTCGATCCGCGGCGCGGGAGGGGTTTTTACAGCACTTTTTCAGCGCATCATTGGTTTGTCAGGTTTCCACTTGATTATATTTTTTGCTCGGAACATTTTGGGTTGATCAATATGAAGCGGTTACCTAAAAATGGGTCCGATCATTTCGCTACCTTTTCGCACCTGTTATTTGATCCGCAGTTAAAAAAAGTGCAGGATGCGCCTGTTGCCGACAGACACGAAATGAAGGATGCAAAAGAGATGGCGGCCCAGGAAGTAAAGGAATAAAAGAGCAATTTTTCTTATTTGCCGATTTTTTTGTCGTCTTGGCCGAAGTATTTCCACAATTAGACTAAAGAATAATGAACGCCAATACAAGGCTAACTATATTTGGTTAACAATCATCCAATCCTAAAAAAAACCTACTGATTGCTTTTTCATTGATGGGGGTCGTAACCAAAACTTCCTCAAAACTGCTTCGAGAATATAACCACATTCGTTTGACAAAAATTATCTAAGGCTGCTTTTTGCAGCCTTATTTTATTTAAAGCACTTTAATCCCATCGCAAGCCATAAATTTGATTTATGGCAGCATGTAATTTTTCAATACCGTTCTCCGGCGACCCGCAACAAGTTTTAGAAAAGGCAAGAACAACCGTTCAAGGGCAGGGTGGGAATTTTGACGGCGATACAAAAGCCGGCAATTTTAGTGTTAGCGTTTTTGGCAATTCAATAGAAGGTTCCTATTCTGTTTTAGGTCAAAGCATGGATGTTATCATAGCATCTAAGCCGTTTTTATTACCCTGCAGTGCAATAGAGGGTTTTTTAAAGAGTCAGATAGGAGATTAAGACGTTGTTGTTTCCTCTATTCAATAATAATTTAAAAATATAACGGTAAGGCACAAGTAGGGTAGCGCTGAAATTCCATTTCTACAAATCAACCTTTGTATTTTAAACTTTTTTAACTTGGCGCAGTTGTTGAATATTTAACATTTAAGCGCTGGCTTTGCCCGCGTGTATTAATTAAATCTTAAACCACAATACATGAAACAAGTTACAAGGACAACTTCCTTCAAAAATTTCATTGCCTTATTTATGCTTTGCTGTGTGCAAACAATAATATGGGCGCAGGATAGTACATCTACTTCAACTACTACAAGTTCAACGGATGTGAAAATTTCGGAGGGCAGCGAAAACTGGTACGCATCTCCATGGGTTTGGGTTATTGGTGGTGCATTGTTCATTTTGCTTTTGGTTGCTCTTACACGAGGTGGTGGCAGCAGGCGTACAGCAGACACTTCAAGCACAGACAGGGTTACTGTTACAAAAACCGTCCGTAGAGACACAGATGTTGATACAGATGTTTAAAAAATAAATTATAAATTCATAGCCGGCACTGCCGGCTATTTTTGTTTCGCTAATGGTTAAGTCCCAAGTCCGTTTAAAATGGCATAATCTTTTCAATTATTGCTATGGGTTGTAATTGACCTAAACCGGTTCAACATTAATTTAGTCCCTATTTAATCTTCTTACATGCAATCTAGTTTTAACAAGCCCGTTTTTTTATATGCCGAAGATGATTTTGATGATTTCGAAACATTGAAGGAGGCTTTAATGCATTTATCGGACAACTATGAGATAGTACATGCAAAAAATGGAGTTGAAGTACAGGAATACCTAAACGTTGCAGAAGAAATGCCGGGTATTATTGTTCTGGATTTGAATATGCCGGTTATGGATGGAAAAGAAACCTTGCAATGGCTAAAAAATGAAGAACGATTTGAAAAAATACCTACGATGATATTCACTACATCATCAAGGGAGGAGGACGTAAAACTTTGCCAGAGTCACAGTTGTACTTTCTTTAGAAAACCAACTTTATACAGGGACCTTTTACATATAGTGCAAATGATGATACAAATGTGCGAAGAGAACCGCGTTAAAGAAGTTTAGACTTTCTTCCACATAAAAATATTTGTTACAAAATTTGCGATCATAGCAAAAAAAGGTAGTACTGAAAGTGAATTTCTTTCTTCTAAAACAGGAGGCTGAAAAAATGCTGCATCTCCGCGAAGGGCAGCCTGGATGGAATATTCAAACTGGACTAAAACCTGTTTAATTGTATTGTTGTTCGTAAAACTATGACCGTCAATATACCCGACGTGAATATTAACTTGTGTGTATTCATTATTCATGGGTAATAAAGAAACATCAACCTGGTAGTTATCCTGGTTGGGTGCCTGGTGATTAAATCGTGTAACGTTTAGTTTGTTGTTTTCACTTACAAAAGAAATTTCATTGGTCTTTTTCGGCAATGATAAAAGTATGAACCGGGTTGTTTCCTCCGATGCATTTACAAAAAAAGTATTGGATACAAAGGTTTGTCGGCTCATGGGTTTGGGTTCTTTTTTAAGAAGTTACAATTTATTAGTGCAAATTAATATGGCGCTCTGCCAAATGCAATAGGTAATTACCTAAGAATGATTGCCGTTTTTTACTGCAATAGCAAGGTTAAGGCTTTAGTAGATTTACCTCTTTCACTAACAGTATGCCTACACTAAGTGTATCTCCTTCTTTGTTAAAACCTTCATTTTAAACTTAATAAATACAGACATCATCAGAAATTTGCTCTTTTCTTCGTTTATTACAATATGGAATTTTTCGTTCAAAAAGATTCAGTAGTAAGAGAGATTTGGGGAAAGGGCGACACAATCCTATTCATTTTTGCCGGGGCTGCCGCTGAATTTGCCTTGAACAAGGCCGTTGATTGGTTGTATTTCACAGGCAAGCTTCCTGCCGATCCTATAGGTCGATTATTTTCAACGGTTAATTATGCAAGACAAATTGTTTTTTCAGAAAAAGAAGCTGCATTAAATGCCATTGACAAAATAACGGCCATTCATAAAGGGGTCGAAAAGGCTCGCGGCGCTGTTATTCCAGATTGGGCGTACAGAGATGTTTTATTTATGCTTATTCATTACTCTATTGCCGCATTCGAATTACTTGAAAGAAAATTATCCGCTGAACAGAAAGAAGAAGTTTACAACGTGTTTTACCGAATGGGCCTTCGCATGAATATAGATGCATTGCCACCCACTTACCAACTATGGTTGCCCATAAGAGAACTGCATATGAAAAACGATCTGCAAAAAAGCAATTATACAACCGACCTTTTTAAGCAGTATAAAAAACATTTAGGTAAAATACGTTATGCCTTATTAATAGAAGGGCAAAAACTTGTTGTGCCTGATAGGGTAGCTGCACTTTTACATTTTGGTAAATTGCCATTACTGTCACCAGTCGTACCAGTTTATAAATTAAGCCGAAGGCTAAAAATGGAATGGATCATTAAAAGTATTTTATTGCCGTCTGCATACAAAGCACAGATAAAATCACTTGATCAAAACCAGTTGTAAATACTAATTACATAACTTTAATCTGTTACGGGATAATTCTGTATGTATTTAATATAAAAGAAGTTTATGAAAAGAAATTTTAGCAAAAAGGTTTTGTTATTTGGATTATTGTTGGTTTCCGTTATATCCATTACCTCCTGTTTTACCACAAGACGCAGTATACCAATTGAAGAAGGGTGGGAGTTATTAGGAGAACAGAAAGTAAATTTTGTTCGCGATAAAGACGAATTGGATGTTGTGAGTCGCAACCAGTTTACAGAAATAAAATTTAGAGTAGAAGGACGTGAAGTTCGATTGCATGATTTGAAAATTTATTTTGACAATGGCGACAAGTTGGAACCTTCAATTGATTTTATTATTCCTGCAGATCGTGATAGTCGTAATATAGAATTAGCGAAGGACGGCCGTACAATAGACAGAATTGAATTTAGATACCGCACTACCGGTAACATATTAAAAGGACGTGCAAATGTTTTAATTTATGGAAAAAAATATGTGCAGGGATACTAAGAAGATCTAAGCAAATTTTTAATTTTCCGCATAGAAAATATAGTCCTCAGCATTTTATAAAAAAGAAATACTCCGTGCTTAACGGAGTATTCTTTTTTTTAGCAAACCAAAATCAAACAAACAATAAGCAGTTCTATAAATAAGTTGTTTTATTTTTCTTTGAAAGTTTCAACATCTTCTGTTGCACTAACTTTTATTGATACTTCTTTTGAAGCCGCATTATTAAATACAACTGTTTTTAATTCTTCCAACTTTTTTACCTGTGCCTGGTAAGCATCCATTTCTTTTAAGTATTTATTCCTTTCAGCATTTGTCAAAGTAATTAGGCTTCCGTTGTTCTCGAAAAAATAGTGGGCACCAATAAATCTTTTTACATGGTTCCGTGTTTCGGCTGGTAAAAAATATTGCAGCTTCCAAAAATCGCGGCTGCCGGAACGCTTAATGGCATTGTATACTGGACCCGCACCACTGTTGTAAGCAGCTATAACTAATAACCAATCATCAAATTGATTGTGTAAAATTTTTAAATATTTTGCTGCAGCCTGTGTGCTTCTTGTCAGGTGCTTTCTTTCATCATACTTCGATGTAACCTTTAGTCCAAGATACTTTGCAGTTTGCGGCATAAACTGCCACGGCCCAACCGCACCAACTTTTGAAACAGCATTCGTCTTTAATTCTGATTCAATAACAGCCAGGTACTTTAATTCTGTTGGCATGTTATTCTTTTGAAAAATGTTTTCAATAATGCGTAAAGAATTAGGGCTGCGTTTTTTTATGAGGGCAAGGTCTTCATCATTTTTTTTGATGAAATCGGCCACATACTTTTTACCTTTTGAATTTAAAGTGATTTTTGGCGCTTCAAGATCAATACAGACATTTACTTCTGATGCTAAATCGGAATCTTGTGCTACTAACGGTACAAACAAGGTGTCTTTAGTGGCTGTATTGCTTTCTGATTTGTGCTGTGTGATGATCGTATTGATCACTACAGGGTTCACGTTTACTTCGTAACCTTTTAGTGTTCCAAATTGCGGTACCGATAAAATGAGTAAACCATGACCAAAAAACTGATTCTTTAAACTTTTAATTTTCAACATCGTTTTCATTTGGGTGAAACAATGCCGACCCTAAGGGTTTGGATTATTTATTTAAAGATTGATCAGTAGAATATTGGGAAAGAACAGCATTTTTTCCGGGGGACGGACAGTAGGCTTTTCATTGTCCGGTAATGCTGGCGTTTTAATAACTGGAACAAATATACCTTGCGCTTTTGCACCTTGCAATAGGAAAACTACTGTGGAAAATGTAAATGCCTGAAAACCAGCTATCTTACAACACATT
>JAKFCI010000351.1:0-6584 GCA_036676725.1 Chitinophagaceae bacterium | reverse complement strand
AAGAAAAGAAAAACCCGGTAGTGCATATTTAAAAACTTTGACTTTCCAAAGATAGAAAATTTGGTATACCAAATTTTATTATTTAGGATATCCTACTATTTTTGGGTTTATGCGGCACTTTGCACATCACTACGAGGAAAATTATTTGAAAGCTCTTTTTAAGCTAAGCAACAAGGAAATTAAAAAGGTGAATAACATTGCTTTAGCCAAGTATATGGATTTAAACCCGGCCACCGTTCTGGAAATGGTGCGCAAAATGGATAAAAGAAAACTCGTTCAATTGTTACCGGATAAATCAATCAAACTAACAGAAAAAGGCGAAAAAAAAGCTTTATTAATTATCCGTAAGCATAGGTTATGGGAAGTTTTTTTAGTTGAAAAGCTGAATTACAAATGGAACGAAGTGCATGATTTGGCAGAACAATTGGAACATATAGAATCGGATGAAATGATCAACCGCCTGGAAGCATTTCTTGCCTTCCCTTCGTTTGATCCGCATGGCGACCCGATACCGGATAAAACCGGGAAAATAAAATCGAATGTTTCAATTCCCCTGATAACAGGGCAAAAAGGCAAAATCTATCTTGTCAAAAATTTTGCTGAAACCAATGATGCTTTTTTAGATTACTTAGGCAAACTCAATATTTTACCTGGCGCTAAGGTAAAAGTGCTGGACTTTCATGAATATGATCAAAGTTGCAGTGTACAAATCAACAAAAACAAAATACAACTAAGCGAAAAAGCAGCAAGAAACATTCTGGTAGTTCCCAATAACTAAACTTTTACCGTATGAATTTTTTCTTAAACAAGGCTTTAACATATGGCCATTTAACCTTTGGCTGTTTGGCACGTCTTTTACATCATACGTTTTAGAAAACTAAAAACTTGGTTATGAAAAAAATTATTACCCTATTATTTTGTGTTGGCGCAGTTACTTCGGTATTTGCACAAACTTCTGCCGAAGAATCACGCAGAATAATTTTAGGAAAACAAGGTGGTTCAACCACTGAAAGAGAAAGACAAGAACGATCCACAAAAGATGTCATTCTTGGTCGTGATGACAAAAGAGTTAATGATAGAACCGGAACCCGTACTTCAACCGGAACAAGGGCACAAAGAATTAACGAGATTAACCGCGAATACGATGCGAAAGTACTTTCTATAAGAAACAACCGTACCTTATCCGCTGCAGAAAAAGAAAGAGCGATACGCCAGTTAAATGCTGACAGGGCTCGTAAGATAAGAGCTGTAAACGAACGCTATAATAAAGATCGCCGTTACGATGATAGAAGAGACAGGGATCATGACGATGATGATGATAGGAATTATAAATCAAAGAAAAACAAATCTAATAACGGAAACCATTATGGTTGGGAAAAAGGAAAAGGAAACCCTCATAAAAACGGAGGTAAGCCAGGAAAAGGCAATGGTAACAAAGGAAAAAGAAGCTAAAAAATTATAGTTGAATAAGAAAACCCCGCAATGCGGGGTTTTTATTTTTACTGAAGTTTAAAACTTTCTAAGAATTTGGTATTAAAATCACCTTCTTTAAACTTTTCGTTTTGCATTAATTGCAAATGAAAAGGAATGGTTGTCTTTACGCCTTCAATCACATATTCACTCAGTGCACGGTACATAGTGCTAATAGCTTCCTCACGGGTTTGTGCAACCGTAATCAACTTACCAATCATAGAATCATAATAAGGTGGAATAACGTAACCGGCATATACGTGGCTATCAACTCTTACCCCATGACCACCTGGCTGGTGCAAAACAGTAATTTTTCCTGGTGATGGACGAAAATCATTGTAAGGATCTTCGGCGTTAATGCGACATTCAATGGCATGCAATTGCGGCTCATAGTCCCTGCCCGAAATTTTTTCGCCCATTGCAATTTTGATCTGCTCTTTAATCAAATCATAGTTGATCACTTCCTCTGTTACGCAATGCTCCACCTGGATACGGGTGTTCATTTCCATAAAGTAGAAGTTGCGGTGCTTATCAACCAAAAATTCAACAGTTCCAACACTTTCGTAATTAATGGCGCTTGCGGCTTTTTTTGCTGCTTCACCCATTTTAAAACGAAGTTCAGGTGTCATAAAAGGAGAAGGAGATTCTTCTACCAGTTTTTGGTGACGGCGTTGTATGGAACAATCACGTTCGCCTAAATGACAAACGGTGCCAAACTGGTCGCCGGCTATTTGTATTTCGATATGGCGAGGTTCTTCAACAAACTTCTCCATATAAATGCCATCATTTTTAAAAGAAGCAGCAGCTTCCGCTTTTGCAGTACTGTAGGCTTTTTCCATTTCACTATCTTCCCAAACCACACGCATACCTTTACCACCGCCGCCGGCAGTTGCTTTTAGTATAACGGGGAAGCCCATTTCTTTTGCAAGCGTTTTGGCTTCCTCCAGGCTGGTTAACAAACCTTCGCTACCTGGTATAACCGGCACGCCGGCTTTAATCATTGTTTCTTTTGCCGTGATTTTATCGCCCATGCGGGTGATCATTTCAGGTGTTGGACCAATGAATTTAATTCCATGATCAGCACAGATTTGCGAAAACTTTGCATTTTCTGCAAGAAAACCATAACCAGGGTGAATGGCATCTGCGTTTGTTATTTCGCAGGCAGCCATCAGGTGAGGAATATTTAAGTAGGAATCGCTGCTTTGTGGTTTACCGATGCAAACTGCTTCATCAGCAAATTTTACATGTAAGCTATCTCTATCGGCAGTAGAATAAACAGCCACCGTTTTTATGCCCATTTCCCTACAAGTACGAATGACCCGTAGCGCAATTTCGCCACGGTTGGCTATCAATATTTTTTTGAACATGGATTTAAATTTGAAAATCTGGAGATATATAATTTGGAAATTATTCGTGCAGTAGATTGAAAATAAAATTCACTTTCAACATAACTGAATTTTCAAATTAAGCAGGTTCAACTAAAAATAATGGTTGATCGTATTCAACAGGTGATGCGTCTTCAACTAATATTTTTACGATCTTACCTTTTACTTCACTTTCAATTTCGTTGAAAAGTTTCATAGCCTCAATGATACAAACCACTTTACCCGGAGAAACTTCGTCGCCGACGCTTACAAAATCGGGCTTATCCGGTGAAGGACGTTTGTAAAAAGTACCGATCATTGGACTTGTGATGGTTACTGTATTTCCAGGAGCTGCAGGAGCAGCTTTTGGAGCCGATGAATCAGATGCAGGCAAACTGTGTTGAGGTGCTTGCTGCGGCATTTGCTGGTACATTGGCGCAGATTGCATTGTTGAAGAAACGATCTGGGTGATTTGTTCTTCTTTTTGCTTAATGGTAACCTTAAAATCTTTCTGCTCTAATGTTACTTCGCCAATATTTGAATCGTTGACCAATTTGATCAATTCCTGAATCTGCTTAAAATCCATTTGTTTCAATTTAAAAAGGTTTTGGTTTAAAACAGGCGGCTAAGATAGGTATTATACAAGTTCATAGTTCAATAGCTACTATTGCACTTTCCTGAATGAAAAAGCGCCGCATTTGGGCGCTGATATTTTATAATTAATATTTTATTGTTCCTTAACTCTTTCAACGTATTCACCTGTCTTTGTGTTTACCCTGATCAATTCGCCTTCATTAACAAACAAAGGAACCATTACGGTAGCACCGGTTTCAACTGTTGCAGGTTTTAATGTTCTTGTAGCAGTATCGCCTCTCATACCAGGTTCGCTGTAGGTAACTTTTACTACAATTTTATCAGGCAATTCAACGGTCATAGGCATTTCTGTTTCTGTATTAAATAAAACAGAAACTGCATCACCATCTTTTAAAAATTGGGGCGCATCAACCATTGTTTCTGGTACAGATACTTGCTCGAAAGTTTCATTATCCATAAAATTGTAACCGGCTTCGTCTTTATAAAGAAACTGGTATTCCTTTCTTTCCACACGAACGGGATAAATAGTTTCACCACTGTTCCAGGTTACTTCAATAGAGCGGTTATTATCAACACCTTTTAATTTAGCCCAAACTTTTGCAGCAGAACGTGCTGTTTTGTTTTCGCCAAACTCAATTATTTTGTAAAGGCTGCCATCAACTTTAATAATCAATCCGCGGCTTATATCTGATGTAGATGCCATAAAAAAATATACTGTTTAGATTAGAGGCGGCAAAATTACAGGAAATGTATCATTGAGCAAGGTAGATGGTTTAAATGTGGATTCTGATCATATTTCATTTAGGCTTTCCTTATCATTCCAAAACTTTTTGAAAGAACCCTTTTTAGTTTCTTTGCGTATGAAGCAGTTGATGATCTTAATTTTTAGTTTTTGTGTAATTCAGGCCGGGGCTCAAACAAGTTCGATTGAAGCGGCCTACAAACGTTTTCCCACATTACCACCCATTCAACTTCTGTTAGGCGATAGCACAACCAAATTTTCCAAAGACGACATTTCGAAAAAAAAGCCAGTGTTGGTGATGTTGTTTAGCCCGGAATGTAGCCATTGCCAGCACACAGCCGAAGAAATGCTGAAGAAAAAAGATGAAATAAAAGACATTCAAATTGTGATG
Source organism: Chitinophagaceae bacterium (assembly GCA_036676725.1). GTDB lineage: Bacteria > Bacteroidota > Bacteroidia > Chitinophagales > Chitinophagaceae > Flavisolibacter. The sequence goes on along the minus strand of JAKFCI010000351.1, from coordinate 2,023 downwards.
GCAACTATGTTGGGCCTTACAGAAATGAATGAATTTGTAGAGAAATACAAATTAAATACACTTAAAAATGTGGTGGTTGGAAAGGATATCTATTATTTACTTCCGCCTTTTTACGATATTAAGAACCTGCCCTTTATGGCTTTCTATACAAAAAAAGGAAACCTTATATCTGTATTTGAAGGATCGATGCCGCTGGATAAAGTTTTACAGGTGTTTAAAGAGGATTAGGTGCAATAGTAGTTTGTACCTGCTGCTTATTGTACTGGAAGTACAAGTGAGTGACACAACAAAAGCTGCCATACGCAATTCAGCCAGACCATTTATTTAGATACTGAACATTGAACGGCGTAACTATCTAAAAAACAAATCAAGTATTCAACTACTTTTGCTGCGCAAATTATTTTCTTATCTATAAATTATTGATCAATGAAAATTACGGTTGTAGGCGCTGGTGCCGTTGGTGCTACTGTTGCCGATAATATTGCCCGCAAAGAACTTTGCGAGGAATTGGTTTTACTGGATATTAAAGAAGGATTGGCGGAAGGAAAAGCAATGGATATGATGCAGACAGCTGCACTCCTTGGTTTTGATACAAAGATTGTTGGAAGCACAAACGATTACAGCAAAACTGCTGGTTCTGGTGTAGTAGTTATTACATCCGGCATTCCACGCAAACCCGGAATGACCCGCGAAGAACTGATTGGGACGAACGCCAACATCGTTAAAGGAGTAACTCAAAATATTTTACAACACTCACCAGATGCGATCATTGTTGTCATATCGAACCCGATGGATACAATGACACAACTTGTATTGCAGTCGAGCGGATTACCGAAGAACCGCGTTATTGGTATGGGTGGCATTTTAGATAGTGCCCGTTTTAAATTTTATCTGAGCCAGTCTTTAAATTGTTCGCCTGCCGATTTAAATGCAATTGTTGTTGGTGGACATGGCGATACTACGATGATTCCATTGGTGCGTTTTGCAACCTGGAACAGTGCACCAGTTAGTACTTTTTTAAATGCAGAACAACAACAAAAAGTTGCTGCAGATACGATGGTGTGTGGTGCAACACTTACAAAATTAATTGGCACGTCTGCATGGTATGCACCAGGAGCAGCCGGAGCAGCTTTGGTTGAAAGTATTGTGCGTGATGAGAAGCGTTTATTTAGTTGCTGCGTTTCTTTGGAAGGCGAATACGGACAAAAAGATATTTGCTTAGGTGTACCTGTAGTAATTGGGAAAAACGGGTGGGAGAAGATTGTAGATTATAAATTAAATGAAGAAGAGCAAGGATTATTCAACAAGAGTGCGGATGCCGTACGCAGCATGAATGATGTTTTGAAAACTTTATAAATCAATTTTATTTTAAAAAAAGCGAAGCCTGGTGCTTCGCTTTTTTTGTTTAATAAACAATTAGTTTTTGAGTGGTAGAAAAACCTTCCTCGCCAATAACCCGGATAAAATAAAGTCCGCGAGAAAATGTAAATGAAGGCAGTTGGGTTAGTACATTATTCAATACTTGTTCGTGCATTTTTCTTCCGTTTGCATCAAATACCTGGAGCTTGTAAATACCAATATCTTTTGCAATAATATTTATGGGCTCATTTATTTTAGCAGGGTTAGGAAACACGATTACCGGAACACCAGGCAGGTAATAAATTTGTACTGGCTCGCTTTCAATTATTGATCCATTTGTAAGTTGAATCAATACCCGGTATTGATTGATGCCTTTCAATAGATTATTGTCGGCATAATTTAAAACAGTTGAGACGGGTTGATTGATCGTATTAATAGTTTGATATTGACCGGAGATGAATTTCTGAAATATAATTTGTTGCACACCCGCCAGTGTGCCTAATATAGTAGTTAGTAAAGCAGATTGATCATCCAATGAACCATAAAAACTTCTAAAATAACAATCAACGCCTTGCACACTATAGTTTACGGTATAACTGCGTAAGCCTGGCTTATTATTTATTAAGGGGGCTATACTATAATACAATTGATCTTGTTGTTTTTG